>CAMLJR010000234.1 GCA_946480345.1 uncultured Spongiibacteraceae bacterium | reverse complement strand
ATTAACGCCCGTGGCGCCCGCTTCGATTTTTAATGTTTGACCAGCGAGCGTTGCGATTTTTTCAGAATCGCTATCGACATCCCACCATACGACGCGAGTCTCGGGCAGCGATAATTGACCGGGCCGCGTTGGAATCAATGCGGCTTTTTCGATGCGCTTGCCCGTGATGCCATTGGCAGATTGTTCATCGTCCATCGACGGCTGATCCGCATATATTTTGGCGCCGTCGAGCATTGGTTGTTCTATTGCGGGCAATTGCGCGGCGGGTAAACCGTCTGCGCGCACGCTGATATTGCGGGTAATCGATTCACCGACAGCCAGCCGCTGCATATCGCCACTCCAACTTTCCGCGAGCGTTAAATTACGCGCCGGCAGCCAAACCTTACCGCTGAATGTTTTGGGAATCGGCTTTACATGAACCGTTAATTGACGGCTCATTTTTCGCATCGCGCGGCCTTGGCCCGGGAAGTCGAATAACGAGCGCTGGCGGCGCGCTTCAACGCCGCTGAACACCAATTCGGGAATCGTTAGTTCGCCTGCTTGTTGCGGAAAAATCGCGTATACCAGCTCATGCACTTCATATTGCATACCGTTCAGCGTGCGATTGAATGAGGTTTCCGATACCTGCTTGACGTTGGCGTTATCGAATTCGGGTTTCGTTAACTGCATGTCGACCAACGACGTTGCAATAAACACCCGCGCGGTGAATAACAACTGTTGTTGCACATATACGTTGCTGCTGTCCGTTTCAACTTCGATATAAACAGGCTCGCTCCCGTCGAACGCATTTGCATTTTGAGTTGCTGGATTCACGCGCACCGCAATAGGCTGCGTCTGCGTTCCGGCTACCGACAAGGCCGGAATCGTCAACTGACCATTGCGTTTTGGGATCAATGTGGTTTGCCATTCCGTCCACGATTCAATCCGCCCGTTATTGATCACGTGCTGACTGCTTTGACTCGTACCGAAAATCTGGAAATCGTTTTCCAGTGGTCGATAATCCGGGTTGTCATACCCGCCGGTATCGTCGATACGCACCGTAAGAATGAACGAATCGCCTTGCGTAATGGTGGTGCGGTCGACCGTTGCTTTGGCTTGCACGGCCGCATGAGCAGGCAGTATCACGAAAAAAAATACCAAAAGAAAAAACAGGCGATTTTTCGTAATAATCATCGTCGTTACCACTGCGGCTGGGCGGGGCGCGGCGCGGTATCGCGCTCGCGCTGGCGACTTTCGTATTGGAATTTTCTGCGTAGCAATCCCGAGGGATCATCGGGAATCTGACGCAGCCATTGTTCGGTAGCGCGTTGTTGCAATAGTTGTTCGCTGGTCTGCGGCGATTGCGCCGTGGTCGGTTGTTGCGGAGTTGTTTCAGGTTGCAACGAATTATCTATCGCTTTTTCGACGTCCGCATTTTTTTGCTGCGCGGCAGCGCGCTGGTTTTCTGGGTGTTGATCGTTTTTATCAGAACCAATTTTTGATTGTTCGGAATTTTTATCGGCGCCGCTGCTGTTTTGTTGTTTGGCCATATCGCTCGGCTGTTTATTCTGCGGCTGCGAGTCATCGCTCTGTTGCGAAGAAGATTGGCTCTGTTGCGAAGAAGACTCGCTTTGTTGGCCCGATGAATCGGAATGTTTATTTTGCGATGACTGATTTTTCGAGTCGCCGGCAGGGTTGCGCTTTTGTTGTTGCTTCAGCAGCTTTTCAATTAATTCGCGATTGGCTTTTGCGTCATCCATCTGCGGATTCATTTTCAATGCGGCATCGTAAGCTGCAATGGCATCCGGCAACTTGCCGGCATGCGCGAGCGCATTGCCGCGATTGTAATGCGCATCGGCGGTATCGATAGTCGAGAGCGTCTGCGCAGCCTCTTGATAATCCCCGGCGCGATATTGCGCCGCGCCACGCCATGCGGGATCGCGAAATGTTTGAGCAGCGGCTTTTTCGTTACCGGCGTCGAATTGCTGCTGCGCGGACTGATCGGGTGTTTGCCATAACTGCCGCGCCCATGTGGGCCAGTCGAGGGCCTGACTTGGTGTGCTAAGTGGAAGGAGTAACACAGCGAGCAACCAGCCGCGTCGGAACGCCAAGGCTGCGAGCGGTAATAACAGCCACACCAGTTGCGGGCCGCGCTCGCGCCATAGATCGAACTTGCGTTCGACCACGCGCGCGTCAGCGGCATTGGCGAGCGTGTTCGGCAGCGTTGCATCGAGATCCGAATCGTCGAGACGAATATCGCTATAGCGCGCGCCGATTTTATTGGCGAGTTCAACGAAGCGTTCACGATGCAACTGCGCAATCGCGATCGTACCGTTCTGCTGTTTGACGAAGCCGCTTGGCATTTTTTGCGAATTATTTTGCGGCGATGTGCCTGATCGATTGGGTGTATTCGATTGCTGGGGAAGCGGTATCGGTGCTCCCTGCTCGCTGCCGACGCCGATAATCGACAACTGCCACGGCTTGCCGCTGAAGCGCGATGCAATGTCTTCGATATTGTCGCTGCGGATTTCATCGCTGAGTAACAACACGCGGC
>CAMLJR010000233.1 GCA_946480345.1 uncultured Spongiibacteraceae bacterium | reverse complement strand
GTTGATTTTGTCGTGCCGCTGTCCACAGTTTCGCCGGCTTCGACTTGCGTTGCGCGCCCCGTCGATACTGCGACGAACTCCGATTTGCGGCCGGGCGGCGGTTGTTGCGTGAAGTGCTCGTTGCCGGCGTCGTCCTTCCAGCGGTAATAGCCTTGTGGCGCAGCCAGCAATGTGGGTGCCGCTGCCAGCAGGGTTAGTGCACACAGATGACGCAGGGTCCGTTTGATTTTGATCATGAATCCGAGCTCGTTCCGGTCAGTCGAAATGGATAAAAGGCGTGCTAATAAAAGACGGGGTAAGTATGGCAAAGAAGCGCGATTTTGCAGCGGCGTTTACCGGATTTGTTAAATCGATCGCCTAAGGTCGAGATTTGTACCGGATTTTTCCTTGACAGTACGGCGATGGATCGAAAAAATACCCAGTCCTGAAGTATTAGCGAAAGGCCAAGGAGCGCCGCTCACCAGCGGTTATCCTCTCGGAGCGGGTTGATCGATCCGCTCCCCACAAGCAAGTCCAATCACTCTGCCGACACACGACCTGTGTTGCGAGCGAGCCGGCTCCGCGCCACCCAGCGGAGTTCCAGCAAGAGATGCCGCGTTGCGGTGTCGATATCGCGCGTTCCGTCGCTGCGTTGGTGACGGAAAATGGTCGTGTAGGGTCTCTCTCCCTACCGTTTTGTCATTGAATTGTTCAGTCTCCGACTGAAGCGAGGATATTGTGGAATTGTTATCCGGCGGCGAAATGGTCGCACAGGCGCTCGAAGACGAGGGCGTCGAATTTATTTTTGGTTATCCGGGCGGCGCGGTTCTTCATATATATGACGCGTTGTTCAAGCGCTCGAAGATTCCGCACATTCTGGTGCGCCACGAGCAGGCGGCTACCCACGCGGCGGATGCGTATTCGCGCGCAACAGGCAAAACCGGCGTCGTGTTGGTAACTTCCGGCCCCGGCGCCACCAATGCCATCACCGGCATCGCCACTGCTTACATGGATTCGATCCCGCTGGTGGTGTTATCCGGGCAGGTCGCCACGCATTTGATCGGTGAGGATGCATTCCAGGAAACCGACATGATCGGCGTCTCGCGGCCGATCGTGAAGCACAGCATTCTGGTGAAAAAAGCCGTCGATATTCCGGAAGCGATCAAGAAGGCGTTCTTCATTGCGTCGACGGGTCGCCCCGGTCCGGTCGTCATCGATTTGCCGAAAGACATTACTAATCCCTTCGACAAATACGAGTACAGCTACCCGAAACGCGTGAAGCTGCGTTCTTACGCGCCGGCGACGCGCGGTCACGCCGGCCAGATCAAGAAGGCGGTCAGCCTGCTGCTCGCAGCGAAGCAACCGGTTATTTATTCCGGCGGCGGCGTTATTCAGGGCAATGCCAGCGAGCTATTGACCAGGCTCGCTCGCGATTTGAACTTTCCGGTAACCAGTACGTTGATGGGGTTGGGCGGATATCCCGCCGACAAGCAATTCCTCGGCATGCTCGGCATGCACGGTTTTTACGAAGCGAATATGTCGATGCACGAGGCCGATGTGGTTCTCGCTGTCGGCGCGCGCTTTGACGATCGTGTCACCAATACGCCGAGCAAGTTCTGTCCGGGTGCGAAAATCATTCATATCGATATCGATCCGGCGGCGATTTCAAAAACCATCACCGCCGATGTACCTATCGTCGGCCCCGTGGATTCGGTTCTGACCGATATGCTCGATCTGCTCGCCGAAGCGCGTCGCGAAGGTGGCGATACCGATAAAGCAGCCATCGAACAATGGTGGAAAAAAATCGACGGTTGGCGCGAGCACGCAGGCTTGTGGACAAAGCCGCGTTACGACACGTCCAGTTCGTTAATCAAACCGCAGTACGCGATCGAAACGTTGTACAAGGTCACCAACGGCGAAGCTTTCGTCACGTCGGATGTCGGTCAGCATCAGATGTATGCGGCACAGTACTACCGTTTCAACAAGCCGCGGCGTTGGATCAACTCGGGTGGCTTGGGGACAATGGGTTTCGGCTTTCCGGCTGCGATGGGCGTCAAACTCGCGTTTCCGGATGCCGATGTAGCGTGCGTGACCGGCGAAGGTTCGATTCAGATGAATATTCAGGAGCTGTCGACCTGCACGCAGTACAACATTCCGGTGAAGATCATCAATCTGCACAACGGCTATCTCGGCATGGTCAAGCAATGGCAGGACATGCAGTACGAAAGCCGTTATTCGCAGAGCACGTATGAAAACTCTCTGCCGGATTTTGTGAAGCTCGCCGAAGCGTATGGGCATGTCGGTATTCGGGTCGATAAAAAAGAAGATCTCGAAGCCGCGATGAAAGAAGCGTTCGCGCTGAAGGATCGGTTGGTGTTCCTCGATATTCACGTCGATCCGCACGAACACGTGTACCCGATGCTGGTA
Organism: uncultured Spongiibacteraceae bacterium; assembly: GCA_946480345.1. The sequence continues at coordinate 134 of CAMLJR010000233.1, read as the reverse complement.
GCCCCGAACGGCTCCATGCGCGATATGTGGCTGAGCAAAACGGAGCGCACATAAATGAGAAGAATTATTTCGTTATTGATGGAGAACGAGCCGGGTGCGTTGTCGCGTGTGGTCGGTCTGTTTTCGCAGCGCGG
>CAMLJR010000232.1 GCA_946480345.1 uncultured Spongiibacteraceae bacterium | reverse complement strand
GTAACGATCGACGGCGCTTACGTTGGAGTGTTTTACCACTTCTGATAGAGCAGTGATTTAATTTGATGCTGATATTTACGTCGCGAAACTCGCGACGTAAATATCTCAAAAACTGCGTACTGCTTTAAAACTTCAACGAAACATCGACGCCATACGTGCGCGGATCGCCAAAGTTCATTGTCGTAAATGCACCCCACTCCAGACCGTTGATGCGATATTCCTCATCGGTCAGATTTTTTACCCACGCCGATAACGATAATTCACTCTGCCCTACCGCAATTTTCGCCCACATCAATCGCGCATCGAATAACTGATAGTCGTCGATCGCGGTGTGCTCATAATTCAGCGGGTCGGGAAAAATCACATACTCGTCGGTGTAACTCCAATCGAGACGCGCCATTAATTCGCCGATCGGTAATGCCTGAGTGTATTGCACGCCGATATTGGCGTTATTTTCCGGCGTGTACGCAAATTTATTCACGTCCTTCGCGTCGTAAATTTGTCCCGGCGCGATGCCTGCGCCGCATGGATTAGCGCCGGTCGCGGTCAGCCCGCAACTGTCTTCGTATTTTTTGTATTCGGGATCCAGCCAGCCATACGCCAATGACAATTGCAGAGAATCGGTCGGTTGCGCCACCAGCTCCAGCTCAATGCCTTGCATTGTTGCTTCGCCCGCATTGGTGAACGTGCTCGTCCCCAGCGCCGGAATGAAGCGCGAAATCTGCATGTCTTTATGATCGTCGTAAAAATACGCGATGCTGGCGTTGAGACGATTGTCGAACCAGCGCGATTTCATCCCAAGCTCCCATGACGTCACGATTTCCGGATCGATCGGATTATCGAGCTCGCTCGGTATGGTCGATTCGGCATTGAACACGCCGGCCTTCCAACCACGTGCGACCTTGCCGTAAACGTTGATGTCATCGGTTAGCCGGTAATTGGCGATCAGCGTTGGCGATATGTTGCGATAACTTTTATCGGCGGAATCCTCCGGCAGCACGACGATACCCTGATACGACCGCGTTGCTTCCTTATCCTCGCGCGTCCAGCGCACGCCAGCGGTTAGCGTTAAGCGGTCATCAAGGATCGCCGGGGTGTAGTCGCCCTGGGTAAAAAACGCGAGTGCTTTATTGTCGAGCGCAAGATAAGTGGTCGATGGCGGCAGTCCATACAGATTCAGCGTCACCGAACCATCGGTATGACCGCGCTCTTCGAAGTAGTAGAGCCCCATCACGTAGTTCACGCGCTCGGTCTTGCCGAGCATCTGGAATTCCTGCGAGGTCGAGCGATACGCGACATCGCGCATGCTCGCGACCAGAGAATACGGCGAACCATCCCAATCGAGCGAATCGTTCGCGCGAACTTGTCGATGTCCGGTCAGCGATTTGAACGTGACATCGCCCAGCGCACCGAACGTGCCGGCATCCCAACTCAGCGCGAGACCATGGCCATCGACGTCGGCGTTGTCCTCGCGCGCTGCGTCCTGGCTACCATGCTCACGGCGATTGTTGTCGGTCAGAGATTCGAGCCCCGGCACGACATTCCGGGTTAACTGGTAAACCGCGGGCGCTGTTCGCTGCGGCTGAAATCATAGGAATACAACGCATCGACCGCCTCGGCTGGCTGCCAGCGCAATGCAGCGCGGCCGCCATGCGAATGCAGATTGCCGAAATCCTCACCCGCCGGCGGTAGTGCTCCCGGTAACGAGGAGTTCTCGTTATCGACGAAGCCATCGCGGTTGGTCGTAATCAGCGCGAGCTTCGCGTTCAGCTTGCCGACGCCTTCGCCGATCGTGCCGACTGCCGGCGTATCGAGCGTCGCACGCAGGCTGCTGTAACCGTAATTGCCGATCGAACTTTTAATCTCGCCACCGAATTCGCCGCTCGGCTTTTTGGTAATCAGATTGATCGCACCGCCCAGCGTGTTTTTACCGTACAGCGTGCCTTGCGGGCCGCGCAGCACTTCGATGCGTTCGAGATCGGCGATATCGAATACACCGCCGACGTTCTTGCCGATGTAAACGCCATCGAGATAAAGCCCGACCGTCGGTTCCATCGTCAGCGCCGGATTGATCGTCACCGAGCCGCGAATATTGATCGTCGCGCCATTCGCGTTACCCGGCGACGACGCCAGCCGCAGGTTCGGCACCATGCCGTTCAGCACGGAGATATCGTCGACGTTGCGCTCCTCGATCGCCGCCGCACTGAGCGCGGAAATCGCTATCGGCGTTTCCAGCAGATTTTGTTCGCGCTTCTGCGCGGTCACGATGACCTCTTCGATGCCCGCGGCGATCGCGCTTTGCGATAAAACAGCTACCGCCAGCATTGAGGAAGCGGCTAAGCAAACCGAGGAAATAGCCAAGGAAATAGAACGCTGCTTTGTCATCTGCAATCTCCACCGACTTATTGTTATTTCAGTTAAGGAGGTACTGCTGAGTGATTCAGACGCGATTGTGCGTCAGAGAAAAATGCGCGGCCAGCGCGCGCACTGAAAGTTACATTCTCCGTTCGTTATGCACTAGCGCCGCGCACGAACTCGAAGCGCGTTATGCGCTGGCCATCGCGTTCGATCTGCTCCGTGA
>CAMLJR010000231.1 GCA_946480345.1 uncultured Spongiibacteraceae bacterium | reverse complement strand
TATCGGCAACAACGAGCGTCGGGAAATTCGTCCGCGCCGAACGCGCAAAACGACAATGTTGTGGTTAAACAATCTGATGACCTTCAATCATGCGTTGAAACGCGAAACGCAATTAACCGACGCGCATGCATCGCTGGCCACCGCGCTAACCGAATTACATCGCGTCGCCCGCCCGGGCAGCGCGGTTTATCTGATCAGCGATTTTTATGGGATCGAACACGCCTCGATTCGCGATCAACTTTACGCACTCGCGCGTCACTGCGAAATCACCGCGCTGTTTGTGTTCGATCCGCTCGAAGCTGAATTGCCGCCACCGGCGCTGTATACCGTCACCGACGGTGAGCGTCGATTTACGCTGGACAGTGGCGATACGATGCTGCGAGAAAAACATCACACTGCGTTCGCGCAGCATCGCGAAACAATCAATGTATTAATGAACTCGCTCGCCATTCCCGTGCTGGAAATAAACACGACGTTACCGCCGCTCGCGCAATTATCTCCGCTGCGGGGACGCAGGCGATGAACGATGCCGATCCGCTGGCGCAATTGCGCGATATTCATTTGCCGCCGCCGATCGGCTGGTGGCCGTTGGCGCCCGGCTGGTGGTTGCTGGGGGCAATCATTCTCGTTGCATTTGCCATCGGTGGAATCTGGTTCGTCCGCCGCTATCGGCAACGGCGCTATCGCGGCTTCGCGCTGCAACAATTGCGCGCGCTGCATCGGCAATGGCAGACCGATCGCAATGATGCAGCATTCGCGCAGGCAACCAATCGCTTGTTAAAACAATGCGCGTTAGCGGCGTTTCCGCGTAGCGACGTCGCCGCATTATCCGGTGCCGAATGGCTGGAATTTCTCGATCGCCATCTGCGCAAACCACGTTTCACCGATCCCGATTTGCGCGCGCTCGCAACGTTGTATCAACCCGCTTCGCATAACGTATCGGCCGACACATTACACGACGCCGCCAGCCATTGGATTCGGAGGCATCGGTGCTAGGTTTCGATTATCCGTGGGCTGCGTTACTCGCCCCGCTGCCGCTGCTGATTTACTTATTATTGCCGCGCGCAACGCAACAACAGGCCGCGTTGCGTGTGCCTTTTTTCGCGCAGCTCGAATCTAACGAATCGACTGTGCCGCGCCAACTTCGCCGCCCGATCCGCTGGTCGCTATTGCTGGCGTGGTGGCTGCTTTTAATTGTTGCAGCGTGCGGACCGCATTGGCTCGGCGATGAAATTGCGCTACCCGACAATGGCCGCGATTTACTGCTGGCGGTTGATCTCTCCGGCAGTATGAAAATTCCGGATATGCAAATCGGCGACGAACGCGTCGAGCGTGTCATTGCGGTGAAAGCCGTGGTCGAGGAATTTATTAAACAGCGGCGCGGCGATCGGATCGGTTTGATCGTATTCGGCACACAGGCGTATGTGCAGGCGCCTCTCACTTTCGATCTGGATACCGTCGGCCGTTTTCTTCACGAAGCACAAATCGGTTTTGCCGGCGAGGAAACGGCTATCGGCGATGCGATCGGTCTCGCCATCAAACGTTTGCGTGAGCGTCCAGGCGAACGCCATGTTCTGATCCTGCTTACCGACGGTGCGAACACTGCGGGTAATGTGACGCCGGCGGAAGCAGCAAAACTCGCAGCGGAAAACAACATCATGATTTACACGGTTGGCGTCGGCGCCGATGAACTAATTCTGCCGGGTCCTTTTGGCGGAAATTTCGGCGCACGTCGCGTCAATCCATCGCGCGATCTCGATGAAGACGCACTGAAAAATATTGCAGCGGTAACAGGTGGAAAATATTTCCGCGCGCGGAATCCGGAAGAGCTTGCCGGCATTTATCGACTGCTCGATTCGCTCGAACCGGTCGCCGACAAAACGCAAACTTTCCGCCCGCAGCGCTCGTTGTTTTACTGGCCACTCGCTGCAGCGTTGCTGTTGAGTTTTATCGCCGCATTGCCAGCAGCACCCTGGCGCATTCGCGCGTCCACTCGGGCGCCGCTATGAATATGTTCGCGCAATTTCATTTTTTGCGGCCTTGGTGGTTGTTGCTATTAATTCCTGCGCTCACGCTCGCGCTGCTGTTATGGCGACAACGCAGCAGCGGTGCGAATTGGCGACGTGCGATTGCGCCGGAATTAATCGATTATTTGATCGAGCCGGCGCGCGAGCAACAGCGTCGTTGGCCATGGTTGGTACTCGTCGCATGGTCGCTCGCCATTATTGCGATCGCCGGCCCCGCCTGGGAAAAAATGCCGCAGCCGGTACTGCAGAAACGCGATGGACTAGTCATCGTGCTCGATCTATCGCTATCGATGTATGCGCAGGATATTCAGCCCTCGCGTTTGCAGCGCGCTCGTTACAAAGTGCTCGATATTTTGCAGCGCCGACACGAGGGATTGACCGGGCTGGTCGTATATTCGGGTGATGCGCATGTGGTTACGCCGCTGACGGACGACACCGCGACGATTGCGAATCTGGTGCCCGCGTTGTCGCCGACAATGATGCCGACCTTCGGTAGCAATCCCGCAGCCGCGCTCGATCTCGCGGTGGAACTGCTACGTAATGCCGGCTTCGAA
>CAMLJR010000230.1 GCA_946480345.1 uncultured Spongiibacteraceae bacterium | reverse complement strand
TCGCACCGATATGTCGATCGCGGTATTTTTCACCTTGTTTTTACTCGCGCAATTGATCGGTGTGGTCAGTCAGGTGCCGGGTGGTATCGGCGTGTTCGAAGGCAGTTTTTTATTTTTATTCGAGGGGCGCCTGCCTACCTCGCAGATCTTCGCGGCGTTGATTGCTTATCGATTGATCTATTTCGTGGCGCCGTTAATTATCGCGGCGGTCATTTTCCTTATTTACGAAATGCGCAAACGTTCAGTCTGGACTCACTAGCTCGCGCACCGCCCAACCCCTCCAGCCCGATTAGCCGGCATCACGGATGCAGCCGCTGTTATGCTGCCGGCATGACACCGCCGGCGGCGCTCGAATATCATCATGATTTTTTGCACGGACGACACCCATGAGAAAACCTTTCCTCGCTCTTCTGTTGCTGATTAATGCCTTTGCGGTGGCTGCCAATCCCGCCGCACTCGACAGTTGGAAACCCTGGTTGCGCGAGCAACATACGCAGATTGATTGCACGCGTTTGGCGACGTCGATCGAACAGCAGCGTTGCGTATGGCCCGGCAAACTCGAACTGGCGCTGAACGACAATGGCGGCAGTTTCGCGCAGACGTTTTTAGTGAGCGGCAAAAGCTGGGTTGCGTTACCGGGTGATCTCGCGCACTGGCCTCAGCGTGTCGAAGTGAATGGACGGATCGCCGCAGTTCTTGAGCGCGAACAACAACCGATGCTGTTACTCGAGGCGGGTAATTACACCGTGCGTGGCGCTTTCAATTGGGATCAACCGCCGCAGTACATCGCCGTGCCGACCACGACCGGGTTAATTGCAGTGACCCGTAATGACAAACCGTTCGCGCAGATGCCCGATGCCAGCGGGCGGCTGTGGCTCAAATCGGAGCAGGCGGCCGCCGCAAATGCAAACGATGCGGTGAAAGTCGAAGTGTTCCGCAAAATCGACGATGGCATTCCGCGCGAAATACATACGGTGGTACGCCTGTCGGTGGCCGGCAAGGCGCGCGAATTGTTGCTCGGACGACTGCTGTTATCCGACATGGAACCACTGAGTTTTTCGTCGCCATTACCGGCGCGAATCGAAGACGATGGTCGCCTGCGCGTGCAGGCGCGCGCGGGTGAATGGGAAATCGCATTGCGCGCCCGGCTACGTGGCGACATTAATCGTTTCACGATGCAGCGTATGGACGATGCGTGGCCGACGCAGGAAATCTGGAGCTTCGCCGCGCATCCCGAACTGCGTCGCGTCAAGGTCGGCGGTGCGGCAAGCGTCGATCCTTCGCAGATCGATCTGCCGGAAAATTTCGGCAATTTGCCGACGTATTTAATCGAGCCGAATACCGCGCTGGTATTGGAGCAGCAGGCGCGTGGCGATGCCGCGCCCAACGCGAATGCGCTGTCGCTGCAAAAAACCGTGTGGATCGATTTCAACGGCGATGGCGCCACGGTGCGCGATGAAATTCGCGGTCAGATGCATCAACAATGGCGGCTCGATACGCAACCCGGCGTTTTGCTTGGCCGCGCGAGCGTCAACGGTGAGCCGCAATTGGTCACTACGCTGAACAAGGAAACCAGCGGCGTCGAAATTCGCGATCCCAACGTCAATGTCGATGCAGTGAGCCGTGTCGATCCTCTGCGGCATTTGTCGGCGACCGGTTGGCAGACCGATTTCGACAGCGCGCAATTGTCGCTGCGGCTGCCGCCGGGCTGGAAGCTCTGGCATGCATCGGGCCCGGACCGCGTCGATGGTTCGTGGCTCGCGCAATGGAATCTGTGGAATATTTTTCTCGCGCTGCTGATCGTTGGCAGCGTGTTCCGCTTGCTCGGCGCGCGTTGGGCGGCAGTGGCGGCGGTCGCAGTGGCGCTGACGTTTCATGAAGCCGATTCGCCGGTGTTGTATTTCATTCCATTGTTGATCGCGCTGGCGTTGTTGCAGGTATTGAAGAGCGGACGCTTGCAGCGTTTTGTCGAACGCGCCAGTTACGTATTCGGCGTGGCGCTGGTGTTGGTGTTGCTGACGTTTGCCGTGAATCAAATTCGGACAGCGATTTATCCGCAGTTGGAAACCGGAATGACGCAGATGAATTATGGCGGTGCCGATGGCGCGTTGACGCAGGAAATGGCTCCCGCGGCTGCGATGATGTCGGACGATATTGCCGTCACCGCACAAAAGCGCGAAGTGTCCGAAAGCTATTCGGCGCGTCGCCGTTACGAACCGAATAACAACGTGCAAACCGGCCCGGGCATTCCGCAATGGTCGTGGCACAGCGCGAATCTGGTCTGGAGCGGGCCGGTACTCGCCGATCAGCCGCTGCAACTTTATGTCACGGCGCCGTGGTTGACGCGCGTGCTGAAATTTATCGATGTCATCGTCTGTGTATTGCTGACGTTCGCGATTGCACGCGCGTTGTGGTTGCAGCGCAGCACGTTGCCGCGCGGCGACAATAGCGGTGGAGAAGGCACTGCGGCGGCGGTGAACGTCGCAGCGTTGCTACTGTTGCTCGGCAGTGCGGCGATGTTTGCGCCGCACGCGAGCGCGCAGGAGTTTCCGCCGAAATATCTGCTCGACGAACTCGAAAAGCGTCTGCTGAAACAACCCGAATGCGCACC
>CAMLJR010000229.1 GCA_946480345.1 uncultured Spongiibacteraceae bacterium | reverse complement strand
AGCGCTGAAGAACCGCTGAGCTAGAACTATTTGCCCCACTATCGGTAAATCTTACTGAGCACCTACCGCGAGCTGAACGTAAAAATCGCGCTGCCTATCGTACGGTTTAGCTCGCACGGCCATGCCGTAGACGCTTTTTCGTGGCACATCGTTTGCTCCTGAATTTTTAGGCGGGGGTTGGCCTCTCTTCGCGGCCACTCAAATTTATCCGGCGGTTGTTGGATTAAGGGCATTACGATGAATATATTTTCGCGGGCGCTATTTTCGGGAAGCGTTGCCAGTCTTTGTTCTGAATTATTAGTGCTCGTACGCTCAAAAATCGACTCTGGAAAAGCCGCGCGCGGTGTCAACGATATTAGCCACTGGGTGTGGGATGAACGCGCGCACCGGCAAAAAGAGTTTAGCTGGCGCTATACCGCGATGGGTTATGCCATTCATCACGCGAGCAGCATTTTTTGGGCGACATTTTTTGAAGCAATTCTTGCACGCAAATTTCTGATTCATCGCTTTCGTGAACTGACCGATTACAAAAAGCCCTCCGATCCATCTGCGCCCACGCCGATAACACGGGCAAAACCCAAACTCGATCCGGCAACCACTGCCACGCCGAGCGCTCGTCATGTTCTGGGAGCGGCGGCAGCGGTGGCGACGATCGCCAATATTGTCGATTACAAATTAACGCCGAAGCGGCTGACCCCGGGCTTCGAAAAGCATTTATCGCGCGGTTCACTCGCGCTGGTATATACGGCGTTCGGACTCGGATTGATGGGCGCCGCGCAATGGCGCGCGCATCGCGAAAAGAGTTTGCGCAATCGCATCGAGGCCAATCATCGCATCGACAACCAGTTCGATTACGCCGTGGTTAATTATTCTTCGGAGTCGCACTAATGCTTTCAACTTCCGGAAAAACTCTATCGTATTGGAATACCGCGGAGCGATCGCAATTCGGTTCGCTCACGGAAAACGTGACGGCGGATGTTTGCGTAATCGGCGCCGGTATCGCGGGATTGACGACTGCTTATTTACTCATGCAATCCGGGCTGACCGTTGTCGTGCTCGATCGCGGTGAAATAGCGAGCGGCGAAACTGGGCGCACGACTGCACACATCACCGCCGCACTCGATGACCGCTATGTCGAGCTATCGCGATTGCACAGCGAACATGGCGCGCGCATCGCTGCGCAAAGTCACTCCGCTGCCATCGAAAAAATCGAAACGATCGTCAACGAATTAAATATCGATTGCGAATTCAAACGCATGAATGGGTTTTTATTCGGCGCAAAACCCGACGATAAGGAATTGCTGGCCGAGGAATTATTAGCGGCGCAGCGTGCTGGCTTAATCGATGTGCGATTAGTTGAATGCGCACCGCTGCCGTTCGATACCGGGCCGTGTTTGTGTTTTCCACAACAAGCGCAATTTCATCCGCTGAAATATGTAAATGGTGTGGCCGATGCCATCGCCGCAGGCGGCGGTCGCATTTTTACTCACACGCCGGTGACCGCCGTACAGGGTGGTCGCGATGCGAAGATAACTGTTGCAAACGGCTGCACCGTACAAGCAGCGCATATTGTCGTTGCCACCAATACACCGATTAATGACCGCGTTGTCATTCACACGAAACAAGCGCCGTATCGCACCTATGTGATTGCGTTAGAAATCCCTAAAGACAGCGTTACGCCCGGATTGTATTGGGACACGGCGGACCCTTATCACTACGTGCGCGTCACAGCTCGCGATGCGAGTGCAAGCTCGGCCACAAATAACGATACCGAAACGGGCAACGACACCGAATTGCTTATCGTCGGCGGCGCCGATCATAAAACCGGTCAGGCTGACGATGGCGAGAAGCGTTTCGCCGAACTTGAACAGTGGACGCGAGAGCGCTTTGCGAATGCCGGTCAAATCGCGTTTCGTTGGTCGGGGCAAGTTCAGGAGCCGGTCGATGGTCTTGGCTACATAGGCCACAATCCATTGGATGCCGACAACGTGTATATCGCCACCGGCGATTCGGGTAACGGCATTACGCACGGCACCATTGCCGGCATGTTATTGCACGATTTGATTCTCGGCAGACCGAACGCATGGGCAGACCTGTATGCGCCGAACCGCAAATCGTTGGGATCGATCGGCGAATTTCTGCGCGAAAACGTTAACGTCGCCGAGCAATATACCGATTGGATTACACCGACCGAATGCGAAAGTCTCAACGAAATCGCTAACGATTCCGGTTGCCTGATGCGGCATGGATTGGAAAAAATCGCGATGTATCGCGATCGCGAGGGCACGCTGCATGCGTGTAAAGCCGTATGCCCTCATCTCGGCTGTATCGTCGCGTGGAACGACACTGAAAAAACGTGGGATTGTCCCTGTCACGGCTCGCGCTTTGCCGGCGATGGTGAAGTGGTCACCGGACCTTCGCGCGCGGGGCTCGAAAAAATTACCGATCCGCAGCGTTTATTTTCGTAATCCGAAATAAGCATAAATTCCCGATTATTGAGCGCCGCGTAATTCCAGCAATTGCGCAATGACTTCCATAAGATCCTCAAGCGAAGCCGGTTTAGCGAGATGCGCGTTGTAACCGCCGTTCAATGCGCTATGTTCATCAGACATACG
>CAMLJR010000228.1 GCA_946480345.1 uncultured Spongiibacteraceae bacterium | reverse complement strand
CTTTTTCCGATACCGGACTATCGATCGTAACTTTGTCCTGGTAATCGTTCGACAGATACGGTGTTAACGGTGCGCCGGCGACGGGTTGACCGTAGCGCGGGTTTTGGTCGGCTTTGCTGAAATCGGCTGCGTATTCGGCCTGCAACACATCGCTGATATCGAGCACAAATACCGCGCGGCCGCCATGCGAATCGGCAGAATTCATTTCGCTGGTATCGGGGTTCGGCGCAATCGCGGAAGGCTCGACATCGATATAGCCATCGCGCTTGGTATTGACGCCGCTCAATTTAACCTTGAGAGCGCCGAATGCCAGCAGATCCACCGACACACGCTCCGACAATAATCCGTAATTTCCCGCCGTTACTTTCACGCTGCCGCCGAAGTCGCCGGTCGGTTTCGCGGTAATCAGATTGATCGCGCCAGCCAACGTATTGCGGCCATACAAGGTGCCTTGTGGGCCGCGCAATACTTCGACGCGTTGCAGATCGACCGCATCGAATATCGAGCCCTGCGTTTTGCCGATATACACACCGTCAAGATAGATACCGACGGCTGGCTCCCACGCGAGTGCGGGGTTGATCGTGACGCCGCCGCGAATCGCAATTTGCGCGGCGGTGGAATCGCCCGGCGTGTTTTGCACGCGCAGGTTCGGCGTAACGCTGCTCAGACCATCGATAGAAGTGAGTTGTCGATCTTCGAGAAATTTCTGACCTAGCGCTGTGACCGCGACGGGCACCTGCTGCAAGTTCTCTTCGCGCTTCTGCGCGGTCACGATCACTTCTTCGATACTCGCCGCCAATATGCTTTGCGACATAAAAGCTATTGCTGCAACGAATGGAATGGAACACTGCTTTTTCATGTGAAATCTCCACCGCTTATTGTTATGAGGGTTTGGAGCCACCGCTGTGTAACGTGCCGCACGATTGTGCGCTAACAGGCTTTCTTCTGCCTAGACTATTTCGGCCGAATTAATCATCTCGAATGATTGGCCCGACAAAAAATGTCGCGGCACGATCGCGAAATTCGCCGCTTCCCCTTTTATTCACGGTCGATGAAATTGTCATCGGCAATAGGCGCTATTACGCTCGATTCGATTCGGCAAAATGTGTGGCACATGTAGCGATCGATCAGCCAGTCGGGGCTCTCCCAATCGAACCAGCGATCGACGTGCGCCCAGTGATACGGATGTTGCATGTATTGCTGCTGCAACGCAGCGAGATTATCGAATTCCTGTTCCCATACATGTGTCCATGTGCGCGTTCCACTCGCGTGCTTGACTGGACTTAACTGCCAATTGCGAATGCCGTCGATGTATTCCGGCATTGCCAGCGTTTCTGCAATGAATTGCGCTTCGCGTTCGACGCTTTGCAGCCGCGTCGCGCTGACGAGCAACGTGCGATAAACACCTTCACGCAAACCCCGCTCACGCGCACCGCTATCGCCGCCGCTATAACCAACGCGTTCGATATTTGTAGCGAGCGCCTGCAGCATGTCGTTTGCTGAGCGCCACAACGCACCATCGAGAAATTGCGCATACGCGGCTTCGTCGACAAACTGCAAATGCCAGATCAGATCGCCGCCATTTAACGTACCCGGCAACGTCGGCGCGACAAAACCGCGCGCGATACCGGCTGTACGGCAAATCGATTGCAAATACGTGTAAGCCTCGGCGCAACGGGCAAGACTCGCTGCCGTATCGAACCGAACGAGTTGCGTGAGCTTAAACATCTGGCCCTTCGCTCTGAATATTCGAGAGCTGCTCGATGGCGTCCGCATCGGCGAGAAAACGCCGATTGCGTGTAACGATCAATTCGGCGGCACCGCGCCACCACGCATCGACCTCGGCATTGCGACCGCTGGCAATGCGCGTTGACCACCAACCCTGCGCACCGCCTGCCACTGTCCATAAAAAAATCAGCGCATTCGATTGATTGCGCAACCACACCGGCGGCGAAATCAGTTCGTATTGCAGCGTCAATCCGCGCGCGACTGCGCCGGGCACATAGCGCTCGCGATAAGCGGCGAGCAGTGTTTGTCCCTGGCCGGGACGCGCGATCAATTCGTCGATCAAAAAAATCGCCGTTGTCTTGTGTTGATCGGTCGCTCTGCTTTCGCTCTTCGGCGTGTTATTCATCGGTCTATCGCCAACGCTTATGGCTCCAAAGCGGGCTCGACGGCGAGCAGTAATTTGCCGCGTACATGGCCGCGCTGAATACGCGCGTGCGCTTCCGCTGCCTGCGCGAGCGACAGAGTTTCGATTTGCGGCGCGCGCAAATCACCCGCTGCCAGCAATGCGATCAATTGGCGCAATTGCGCGCCAGCGCGTGCCGGATTGCTCATCGCAACGGCGATACGAATATTTCGCGCAGCGGCGTCCGCAACGTTATATGTTGGCTCGCCGTCGATCAGCGTGGCCACCGGCGACACGACGCCGCCAGCACGCGTTAACTCAACCGCATTTGGCAGCGAGCCCTGACCGACCGTATCGAGCACGGCATCGACACCGTGCGGCGCCCAGCCACGCACTGCTGCGGCAACATCTTCGCCGCGATAATCGATCGCACGCTCGACACCGAGGCTGTGTAAGTAATCGAGATTATTCGCGCTCGCCGTCGCTGCGA
>CAMLJR010000227.1 GCA_946480345.1 uncultured Spongiibacteraceae bacterium | reverse complement strand
TCTATCACTATCAAGCGTTGATCGCCGAGGTCGTCGCGCTGATAAAACAGCATCTCCTCGGCCTCGACGGTGTAAGTGTCGTAATTCGGTGTCAGCGACGTGACGATGCACGGCACGATTTCTTCGGCGCCAGTGTCATCTTGAAGCGCCCACGATTGCGCCCGAAAGCCTCGCCCTAACCGCAATTTGTTCTGGAAGCGGTCGACGGCGAAGGTAAGCGAGCGGGGCGGGTCTCGGTAGCGCGAGAGAATTTGCGCATTGAGACGCGACGCCCCCGAGCGATTGAAGCGCGTCATCCAGCGCGAGAACGTTTTTTTAATCGCCGGCATGCCGTGATCGATTTCGGATTGCGCGTCGATGGTCGCAACGCCGCTGGCGTAATTCGATTCACGCTCCAAATCTTCAAGGGGATTGATTTGAGCGAACGAGGTCCACGCCTGCGATACGCGCTTATTCGGCTGCTCGCGTACCTTGAGCGTGCTCAACAGCAAACTTTGATCGGTCACCAGCTCATCGCCCGAGACAACCGGCCGCAGCGTGCGCAACTTAATCTGGTTGCTTTCGTCGTCCCACCAGAACACTAGCCCGACTTGCTCGATCAATTCGTTGATCAAGTCGTTCACTGCGGTGGGCTTCGCGATGTCCGCGGTGTAAACCCGATTCACGTACTGATCGATTTCGTTCGTCCACTCGGCGAGCGGAATTTGTGCGGGATCGGCTTCTGCATAGGTCACCAACAAATCGTTGATGATGTCGGATGCCTTTTCGCCGGTGTAGGTGAGCACCAATTGCACGAGGTCGCCGTCTTCGTGATCTGATGCCTCTGTGCCCTTGCGCGCGCGCGTCAGCGTCAATGCGTCACCGCTGCGGGTAAACGCGCAGATTTCCTCGCCAATCGCTACATGGCCGCTCGCCGGGTATTCAAGGTCGCCAATGCCTGCCGGGTCGAGCATGGCCGCGATGTCGTCCTCATCGATCGCGGCGAGCAAAACGCCATTCGATTTGCGCGGCGCCTGCGCACGATCGCCGTCGGCTATTTTCAGGATGTCTTTTGCGATAACCTGAAATGTGCCGGCGGTGTCGGGGCCGTTTGTGCTTTCGACCTGAAAATAACGCACTTCCATTTCATCGAGTGACTGACCGAGCAGGCCCGAGATGTACCGCAGCGGCCGGCCTTTGATGTACGGATTCCGCGCGCGAAATTTGCCGAAGAATGTGCCTTGCAAGAATGGATCATAAGGCCGTTCGTCAACGTATTTGTCGAGAAATGTATCGCTGTCGGGGTGATCGGTGAATGTAATCGTGATGCTTGCGCGCTCGCCCATGCTCTTGCCGGGATCGATTTTTTGCGGCGTGTAGCTGATCGATTTAATCGAGGGGAAGCATTCGATATCGCCAGGCAAATATTCGGTTGGCTCAGCGAAGCGAACGGTGCGCGGCGCGTTATCGAAATTCGCTTTGTCTTGGCAGGTCTTGAACGTGTTGAAGCATTTGCGCTCACTGGTCACGCCGATTGCCGCAGTGCACGGCGAATCTCCGTACGACAGCGCGCAGTAGTCGACATCGATTTCGATGTACTGCAGGGTTTTAATCATCGTCATGTCGAGGTCTCGACATCTTCGTCAAGACTGGTGCTAGTAGCGACGAACTTGCCAATGCCCTGCATTTTAAAACCAACCTGCATCATCCCATTGACGCGCTGGTTTTTTGGAACAATGTCGTCGGCTGCCCAGCAATAGCCCACTTCGGCCGGATAATCGAGCGGGCGCCACGCCCAGAAAAACGGCGTGGTACGTGCGGCCTCAGCAAAATCGTCAAAATAAGTGCGGTACCAATCGGAGGTAATATTTTTCAGGCTGACAGATGTTTCGAGGAATTCGCGCCGCACCACGCGGCCGAGAAATTGGCCCGTCTCCGACCGATTGTTGCTGATCGTCGTCTCACGCCCCATCGTGATTGGCGTGTGGCCCACATATGTTCTTCGCTGCAACACCAGCATTTTTCCGAGGTAGATCACCGCAATGCGCGGGTATGCGTCACCGCTCGGCGTCAGTTTGATGCGATACAAAGCGAAAACTGCGAGCGGAAAAATCTGCACATGGGGCGCATCGCTATCCGGGATTATTTCGTCGCTGATCGGCTCCCAATCGATGCCGTCGTCGCTACCTTCCACTTGGTAGGCAATACCGCCGCTCGACAGGTTGTGGTTTGCGATGCCGATATAGTCGACGCCGGTATTGAGACCAGCCGATACGTAGATGTATTGCTCATTCAGCGAGACCGATCGCCAAAACAAATTTGTGGCGGGATTCGCGACATTACCGATCGGAAAAAACTGCTCTTCGAAATCGGCTGTGACGTTCGATCGCGACAACAGTGTGCGATAGCCAATATGCCCGGCGTTTGGATCTTCGACACTATTATCGGTGAGGACGAGATCGCGGCTTAAAATAATGCTCATGCCGTAAACACCACCTTGCCGCCATCTTTCTGGTAATCAAGTAATTTTTCAGCCAACGCGCGCATCGTTCGGCCACTGAACAAGCCGTCTGGATTTATCTCCTCGACCGCGAGAGTAGAGCGGGGCGCAGACGGCCCCTCTGCGCCAGCCGCGCCGCTTGGCATCGAAGTCGCCGCCGATGGAATTCCCGCCGTGGTGGATTTAGCACCCGAGCCATAGCTGGTTGACATGATGGCCTGCACCTGCGCAGCGCCGAATGCGCCAGCCACCACAGCAGCGGCAGCGCCCAGCGCAGGGCCAACGTAGGGAATGCCA
>CAMLJR010000226.1 GCA_946480345.1 uncultured Spongiibacteraceae bacterium | reverse complement strand
TTGAAGGCGGTAGTTTTTCCGAAGCCGCGCGCAGGCTCGGACTGACCGCAGCGGCGGTCGGTAAAAATATCGCCAAGCTCGAAAAGAATTTAGGCGTGCGCTTGTTTCATCGCAGCACACGTCGCCTCACGCTGACCGAAGCCGGCGAGCGTTTTTACGATGAAGTGCGTGGAGGATTGAGCACGATTCAAAACGCCGTCGCGAATCTCGCGAGCGCAGACGGCAAACCGAGCGGCACATTGAAGGTGAGCATGGGCGCATCGTTCGGTTTGAATTACATGCTGCCGATGTTGCCCGAATTTCTCGAACGCTATCCCGCCATCACACCGGATTGGCAGCTCGATAATCGACAAGTCGATTTAATCGGCGAAGGTTACGACGCAGCAATCGGCGGCGGCATCGATTTACCACCGGGCGTCATTGCGCGCACACTCGCACCGGCGAATCGCGTACTGGTCGCCTCGCAAAATTATCTCGATAGCAAACCAAAAATAAAAACACCGGCCGATCTCGCCGACCACGATGGCATCCGCGTGCGTTCGCCGCAAAGCGGCCGTGTGCAGGCACCGCCATTACGCAACCGCGAGAATCAGCAAGCCGCCATCGAGTTACCGCTGCGCATTGCAATGAGCGACCCCGATGCTGCGTGTATTGCCGCAGCAAATAATCTCGGCATTGCATTGGTCGCAATGCCGCAAGCATTGCCTTATCTACGCGATAAAACACTGCAACGCGTATTGCCGGATTGGTATGTGGACGCGGGAAATATTTCGATTTATTTCGCCGCGCATAAGTTACTGCCGGCAAAAACACGCGCGTTTATCGATTTTGTTGTCGAGAAAAGTAAAGAGCAGAAATGGGCGAAGGCGTTTGCGCCATAGACAGCCGGCGGTGGCTCTACCGAATCCAATTCTTCAATGGGGCGCTTCGTGAACACTATTGATATTGGCCTTGTAGAACAACGAGCCATAACCCTAAAACAGCCAAAAAATTTATCGTAAAAATCAAACCGCGAAGACGTACATTGGTCGTAAAAATTTGAACAAGACTGTGCAGCAGGCGGCCAACAACAAAAATCCATGCGAGCAATAAAATAATGCTTTGTGCTTGTCGGTGGATTAGTAGAAGACAAGCCACGTAAAAAAGGATCGGCCATTCAAACTGATTTGAGAGATTTGCGCTAATTCGCGGCTCAATTTTCGCCCAAGGATTACTGCCGTCCGGACGCTGGCCAATTTTCCAAACGCTGGGCGCTCTTGCAATGGTTAGCGCCACGTAGAGCAGTGAAGCCAAACCAACATGAGCAATCATTGGGTAAATTAAGAAATTCGTCATCGATAATGTCTCAGCGTCGCTTTGAAATGAAACCTATCTATTATTGCGCCCTACGCGCCTGATTACAGGGTACATGCAGGATCAACTTATCGATCAGCTCTCGGGATCGAACCCAAACTCGCGCAACTCCTGTGAACAGCGGCAGGCTTTAGCAATTCTCGTGGCCCACTCGATAGCGGCCTCGCGCGATGCCAATTCCAGAACGCAGAAACCGCCGTCGAACTCTTTGGTCTGCGGATAAGTATCGTTCCTAATGGTGCCATCAGCGGCGACCATCTGTGGCGCGACGGCTGCGTTAATCCCACCACCGAACACATAGACCCCTGCAGCTTTCGCCTCGCGTATAACCGCATGCGACGCTTCACTGACAGCGGGTAAATCATCATCGGAAATATTCATCGCTCGCGCGGGAAAAGAGATTAGGTATTTCATCATCGGATTCTCTAGTTATGAGTGCGATATTGGTTGCAATGCCTGACGCCAGACTTCACCTCGGAGCATGTCGCGTCGGTGATATATCCCGCTTCGACGCTGAATTGCTAACTTAAATCGGTTTCGCGAATATCCATCGCAATGCGCGCCAAGTCGTTGCCGAACTGGTGTCCGCCATGACTGATCGCGCGAGCAATTGCCTGGGGGATTTGTTCGGCATGAAGCACCAGATGGGTGAACGGAACAATTTCGTCATCACGGCAATGGTAGAAAAATATCCGCGGAATCAACGCCAGCTTTTCGGCAATTTTTCGCGGCAGTTTGAGGTCATCGAAGTTCCATTGATTATCGTCCCATGTGGGAGCGGCAAGCACGAACAGCCCGGCGATGGAATGCTCGAAGTTCGCATCCGATAAATACTGCAACAGAATCGACCCGCCTACCGAGTGCGCCACCAGAATCACTTTCCCCGATATCTTCGATAGTTCCGAAGAAATCTTCTGCCCCCAAACCTCTACGCTCGGATTGGATTCATCCGGCATTCGCGGGTAGCGCACATCGTAGTCCGGCCCGAGTGCACGCCTCAAAGAGGCTGCGAGCAATTTGTCTTCGGCGTATGCGCCGTCGCCGCCGCCCTGAATGAAAAGAACGCAGGTGCTCATTTCCACCCAACCGCACAGATGGATACAACTCGCCCCGCGAAACCGGCACGGATTGCAGCTAGCAACGCAGGCATGATCGGTTGGAGCATTTTATTCGGCACTCTCGATGCTCTGACCGATGCGCCACAAAACGCCAGTCGGATCATCGATTGTGAAATCGCGAATTCCCCCAGGTCTGTTCTCGGGAGGATTAACACGACCAAAGCAACCGACGCGCAGCACTTGGCTGCTTTTGCTCGTCAACATTCTGCCAAGAGTCATGTTCGATCCGTTTTCCTAAACCAATAACGTCGTCATTGCCGTAACCAAGAGCAGCATAAAATGCGATGACCGCTTGATTGGTTGTTCGAACCTGCAA
>CAMLJR010000225.1 GCA_946480345.1 uncultured Spongiibacteraceae bacterium | reverse complement strand
GGTGCAGGTGCAGGTGCAGGTGCAGGTGCAGGTGCAGGTGCAGCAATTGTCGATGCGGATGGGTTCGCGGTCGCAATGGCCGGTTTGTTAACGGGTGTGGGCGGTGTCGATGGACTCGTCGGCAATGAAAGTGGAATCGCCTGGTGATCGCTTTCGGACTTAATAACGGCCGCAGCGGATGAGGGATCATCATCGCCGTTGCGATAAATCAATAACAAAATCACGATCGTTAGCAAACCAGCGGCGATGCCGATATGCAGCAACGGCAATCGCGACATAGCTGGCGTGTTAGAAGCGATCTGCGTCGGCGTTAACAGTTGCGGCGCAACTTTATGAATTGCTCCGATATTGCCTCCGCTTTGAGCATAAAGCTCAGCCAACAGCTCAGGCGCAAAGGGAATGGATGCCGTGCAGCCGGCAGCCTGTAAGCGGGTATGTAAATAATCCGCGGTATCGACGGCATCGAGCGGCTGCAATTGCAAAATATCCGCATCACCGCAATGTCCTTGCTGCCAAGCGGTGGCGAGATCGCTTTCGCCAGCCAGCAATAACCGCAAACGACCGCCGGCACCCTGAATCAATGCGGCACATTCGGTTAACGTTTCGATCGATAACAACTGCGCGGCATCGATAATCAGCAGTATCGGTTGCGGCTCGCCAGCGGCAGGCCGAGAACGATCGAGTGCGAACAGAAGTTCAGTATTTGAATGCGCGGCTTGCGGCGGCAGATTCACGCCAGCTGCTAATTGCTGACGAATATCACCTCCATTCATCAGCACAGTGGCGTCGATGCGGCAGATATCGGCGACATCGCGCAGCTCGGCGACCACTTCATCGAGCATACGTGTTTTGCCCGCGCCATTGGCGCCGAGCAGTAATACGATCGAACCGGAAAAATACACGCTTTGCGCAGCACGCTGCGCCAGAAAACGACGCTGCCCACCGACAAAAAAGAATTCAGGCATTGCGTCCGCTGCCAGCGGATCGGCCTCGAGCCCGAGTTGGGTAAAGTACTCACTCGCGGTCATTGCATTTTCCAGACAAAATTAATTGGATAAAGCGCTATTCAAAAATCAGGCAATTAAAAAATTCCGTCAAAACGCGGCGATGCACGCTTTCAATTCGGCCAACGGAAAATCCGACGTCACCGTAGCAACACCGATTTCACGCAGCAAAACCAGACGCAATTGGCCATCCAATACTTTTTTATCCACCGCCATGAGCTGCAAAAACTGCTCGACCGACATACCCGTCGGCGGTGCCACTGGCAGATTGGCCTGAAGCAGCAACTGTTTGAGCGCATCGACTTCGGCTGCGGAAATCCATCCCAAGCGTGCTGATAAATCGGCGGCCATTATCATTCCAACCGCTACCGCTTCGCCGTGCAGCCATACGCCATAACCCTGCGCCGTTTCGATTGCGTGACCGAAGGTATGGCCCAGATTCAAAATCGCTCGCAGTCCGCCTTCACGCTCATCCGCTGCAACGACGCGCGCCTTATTTGCACACGAACGATAAATTGCTTCGCCGAGTAATTGTGCGTCGCGCGCCATTAATCCCGCCATATGGCGCGTGAGCCACACGTAAAATTCGCGATCGCAAATCAATCCATATTTCACGATCTCGGCAATGCCCGCGGAAAATTCGCGCGCCGGCAGCGTACGCAGCGTATCGATATCCGCCACAACGCAACGCGGCTGATGAAACGCGCCGATCATGTTTTTACCGAGGGGATGATTCACGCCGGTTTTACCGCCGACCGACGAGTCGACCTGCGACAACAATGTTGTCGGCACCTGAATGAACGCAACGCCGCGTTGATAGCAAGCCGCTGCGAAGCCCGTCATATCGCCGATCACGCCACCACCCAACGCAATCAGCGTAGTGGTTCGATTATGTCGGCGTTCAAGAAGGTCATCGAAAATCGTATTCAGTTGGTCGAGCGTTTTGTATTGCTCGCCATCGGGAAGAATCACGCTATCGACGCGCTCTACGCTCAACGTCGCTCGCAATGTGTCGAGGTAAAGCGGTGCGATGGTTGTATTACTGACAATCAGGACTTGCTTGCCCGCGATATACGGCATGAATAGCTCGGCGCGATTCAGTAAATTTTCGCCAATGAAAATGGGATAGCTGCGATCGCCGAGATCGACGGTCAACGTTTGCATGGAATATTCGCAGAGGTGGATGAGCGTCGCACGATAACGCGACCGCCCGCACAAGGCAACGCGATCAACCTAATCGCAACTGCTCGATGAGATCTTGCGCAACAAGCTTGGGACTGCGGCTGTCGGTGTCCAGAATGACGTCGGCAATCTCGCGATATAACGGCTCGCGTATCGCCATCAATTCCGACAACACGCGGCGTGGATCGTCGTTTTGCAGCAGTGGGCGTTTGCGATCGCGACTGGTACGACGCACTTGCTCATCAACGGATGTATGAAGGTAAATCACGGTGCCGGTGGACATCATTATCTGTCGGTTTTCCGCCGAAATCACCGCGCCGCCGCCCGTGGAAATCAACACACCATCGAGCTGACTTAACTCCTTCAACGCAGCGGTTTCGCGAATCCGAAAACCGGCTTCGCCTTCGCGATCGAAGATCCATGGAATATCGACGCCGCTTCGGCTCTCGATTTCGCGATCGACGTCGACAAATTCAAGACCCAACTCATCGGCGAGCAATTTGCCGATGGTAGTCTTGCCGGCCCCCATGGGACCGACAAGATACACGCGAGATACAGCTGGAGGCATTGCTGATAATCAGTCGACTAATGTATCCGCGAGAATGCGGGGAGTGATGAAGATCAGCAGTTCTTGCTTA
>CAMLJR010000224.1 GCA_946480345.1 uncultured Spongiibacteraceae bacterium | reverse complement strand
AGCCATATGCCCTGCATGGGATGTGATTTGCATCGCGCGAAATTGCGGCGTTTTGCAGTCGTATTCGACGATCATTTTCAGCGACAGGTAAGGCAGGTTGTTGCCGTCGAAGGGCGGCTTTTCGAAATCAATCAGCACAGTCATCGTCGCGATATTGTTTTGTTTGCGCAGCGTTTCGATATCCGCATAAGCCGTTGAGCGATATCCGGTATCGATTTTTTTCCATTCGCCCCAAGCGAAATTGATTGTTGTAGCCAGCAGAAGCAGCAGCGTCGTTTTACGCACGGTGATCTCTTCCAATAAAACACGCCGGCCATCCTGAGGAAGGCCGGCGTCAATGTCGAGCTTTAGTGTTAATAAGCCGTGGCAGTTATGCGGCAACCGCCGCTGTCGATTCGCGCACGCTGCTGCGAATCAAATAATCGAATGCCGATAAACTCGCTTTCGCTCCTTCGCCCATTGCGATGACGATCTGTTTGTAAGGCACTGTCGTCACATCACCGGCCGCAAATACGCCGGGTATCGATGTTTCGCCGCGCGCATTGATTTCGATTTCACCGCGCGGGCTGAGCGCCACCGTACCCTTCAGCCAGTCCGTGTTCGGCAGCAAACCGATCTGTACGAATATGCCTTCGAGGTCGATGCGATGCGATGCGTTGGTATTGCGATCGGTATACGTCAGGCCATTTACTTTGCCGTTCGCGCCGGTAACTTCGGTCGACAGCGCCGAGGTGATCACCGTGACATTCGGCAATGAGAACAGCTTTTTTTGCAGTACGGCATCGGCGCGTAATTTCGCGTCGAATTCGAGCAGCGTGACGTGGCTGACGATGCCGGCTAAATCGATGGCCGCTTCGACGCCCGAGTTGCCGCCGCCGATAACGGCGACGCGCTTGCCTTTGAACAACGGGCCATCGCAATGCGGGCAGTACGCGACGCCACGGCCGCGATATTCACGCTCGCCCGGCACATTCATTTCGCGCCAGCGTGCGCCGGTCGAGATCACCACACTGCGGCTGCGCAATACCGCGCCGCTTTCGAGTTCGACTTCGATCAATCCACTCGCCGATTCGGCAGCCGGAATCAATTTGCGCGCCTTCTGCAAATTAATGATGTCGACGTCGTAGCTTTTTACATGCTGTTCGAGCGCGGTGGCGAGTTTCGGGCCTTCCGTTTCTTGAACCGAAATGAAATTTTCGATCGCCATCGTATCGAGTACCTGACCGCCGAAACGCTCGGCGACGACACCGGTATTGATACCTTTGCGCGCGCTGTAAATCGCAGCGGCTGCACCGGCCGGACCGCCGCCGACGATCAGCGTATCGAATGCGGCTTTGTCGGAGAGTTTCGCAGCCGCGCGCTCGGCGGAACCGGTATCGAGTTTCGCGAGAATTTCTTCGACCGACATGCGCCCCTGACCGAACGGCTCGCCATTCAGGAAAACGCTCGGCACCGACAGGATTTGTCGCGCGTTCACTTCGTCTTGAAACAGCGCGCCATCAATCATTGTGTGGCGCACTTTCGGATTCAATGCCGCCATCAAATTCAGCGCCTGCACGACATCCGGGCAGTTCTGGCAGCTCAGTGAAACGAACGTTTCGAAAACCAGCTCGCCTTCAATCGGTAGCGCACGGATTTGTTCGATTACATCGGCATCGACTTTCGGCGGATAGCCGCTCGCCTGCAACAGTGCGAGCACGAGCGAGGTGAATTCGTGACCGAGTGGAATGCCGGCGAAATTAATGCCGAGATCGGCACCGGAGCGCGTGATATTGAACGAAGGCCGACGTGGCGCGTCGTCGCTGCGTACGACGGCAATCTTGTTCGAGAGGCTGGCGATATCGTCGAGCAAGGTGAGCAGATCGGCCGCTTTGCCTTCGGCCGGCTCGTTGACGGAAGCGCGAATCTCGATCGGTGCTTCCAGCTTTTGTAAGTACGCTTGCAATTGCGTTTTCAGATTCGTGTCGAGCATGGTCATGATGTTCGCCTCCGCGATTCGATCGGCTCCCTCCTCGTGAGAGGAAGCCGTTTTCTGTGCCTTCTGGGTTGGGGTTGTTTAAATCTTGCCGACCAGATCCAGCGACGGTGCCAGCGTGGCTTCGCCTTCCTGCCATTTCGCCGGGCAAACCTCACCGGGATGCGAGTGCACGTACTGCGCGGCTTTAACCTTGCGCAACAGTTCACTGGCATCGCGGCCGACACCGCCGGCGGTAATTTCGACGATCTGGATGCGCCCATCGGGGTCGATCACGAACGTACCGCGATCCGCCATCCCTTCGCTTTCGATCAGCACATCGAAGTTCTTCGACAGCACCCAGGTCGGATCGCCGATCATCGGGTACTGCAGTTTGCGAATCGTGTCCGAGGTGTCATGCCACGCTTTGTGCGTGAAATGCGTGTCGGTCGATACCGCGTAGATTTCGACGCCCAGCTTCTGGAATTCGGCATAGTTATCGGCCAGATCGCCGAGTTCGGTGGGGCACACGAAAGTGAAGTCAGCGGGGTAGAAGAATACGACCGACCATTTGCCCTTCATGTCGGCTTCGCTGACGTCAACGAACTTGCCGTTGTGGTATGCGGTTGCTTTGAACGGTTTAACTTCGCTGTTGATTAACGACATGGTTGTGCTCCTGACAGGTTGAATGGACTTCTTAACGTGAATGATTTGTTGCGACGGGGTTAGCTTAGGTGGGGCGATAGTGATAGGGCTAATCGGATTTTTCACTGACATTGATAGGCAATGGCAATTGAAGCGCTTTGCTCGCACTGACGCACGGCGCTCGCTGATGTATGCTTGCGCCTCTCTCGCAACCCACAGAATCCCGGCATGAGCTATCAGG
>CAMLJR010000223.1 GCA_946480345.1 uncultured Spongiibacteraceae bacterium | reverse complement strand
TGTTCTACAAAAACAGGATGCTGCTCACGCGACAACAACAACGCGCGCTCGCCGATTTGCTGCGCCGCCACAGGCGGAACCGTGTGATGTTGAAAGGCGCTGACCATTTCCGGCACCAGCGCGGTCGCATCCAGCACCGCATCGATACGCGGCTGATCGATGAACAGCGTGCCGTCGATGATGCGGTTCAGCATATTTTCGATCGACCAGGCGAGTTCGCCGATGTCGATCGCGCCGACCATGCGGCCACTGCCTTTCAGCGTGTGGAAAGCGCGGCGCATGACCGCCAGCGATTCGCTATCACCTGGGTTCGCGAGCCATTCCGGCAATTGCGCCTGGATGGTTTCGAGAACTTCGCCGGCTTCCTCGATAAAGATTTCGACGATCTCGGCATCGGGCGCGTCATCGTCGACCGTGTCTGCCGCTTCAACGACAACACCTGACGCGACGACATCCTCGACAAGCTCGTCGGACATTGGCACAACGTCGGGCTCGGGGGTGGCGATGGCCGTCATCGCCGCGAACACATCCACGGGCTCGGTCGGCTCGACTTCATCATCGAGCGGCTCTGGGTCCTGATCGCTGTAGTAGGTTTCGTCGGCTGGCAGCGGACGCTGGAACGGCAGGATGCGAGCACCCCCGCCCATTGGAGCGAGCGCTTGCGTGCGTTCGGATTCGGGCGCGGTGATCAGCGCCAGTACGCTTTGTTCGGCGACGTCGAGAATGCTTTCGCATTCCGCTTCCGCATCTTCGCTAAGGCGTTCGAGGTAATAATCGATCGACGCAATCGCATCGGCGAGTGTGTCGAGCAGTTGCCATGCGGGGATCTTGCGATCGTTGAGCAGATCCTGGCGCACGTAGTTTTCGCATTTCGCGAGCACTTCGGCGGCGCGATGCAAGCCGGCGACGGCGAAACTGCCGCGCACGGCGGCGAGCAGTTCGGGTACTTCCTCAACGCATTGATGCCGCCATTGCGTGGCGACGAATTCGATAATCGCTTCTTTGGCCTGTTCGAGGCTGTTGCGCGATTCGAGCATGATCGCGTCGAACGCCTTATCGAGCTGTTCCTGCGCTTCTTCGGAATCGTTGAACAGCGTGCGCGGTGCGGGCCGCCCGGCCAGCTCGAGGCTTTCCGCCGTTTGGCGAAGCATGCGCACTGCGGCATCGATATCGACGGCACCGTGCTGGAGTTGTTTGGCGAGATCGCGCAGGTTGGCTTGCGCGGCGTTCATGCCGAGCAGTGCCGTGGTATCGAGCGCGCGCTTGACCGCTGCCAACGTCTGCGTCGCGGCCTGGCCGCTGGATAATTCGTCGGCCAGCGCGGCGAGTTGTTGCGCCAGCGCAGCCTTGATCGCGAGCGCGGCATCGTCGCCGTCCGCCGCCAGACGCGTGGTCGGCAGCAGCGCCTGGCCGAGGCTGTAGCGTTGTTTGATTTCGCCGATGTAGCGCGAGTTGGCGTCGGACGCGGCGATGTAATACAGCAGGTTCTTCATCAGCGCTGCGGGCGGTTCGATCGGCAGCGCTGCCGAGCCCATTTCGACCAACTGCTTGAGCTGGCTGTCGATCTGACGCAGCAGTGTTTTAACGGCGGCGGTCGGCTGAATCGAGCGATTGAGCAGACCTTCGCACAGCGCGATGCAGATATTCCACAACGCCTCGCCGGGATAACCGGCGTTGAGTTTGGCGAGACGAGCGCAGACCTTGGCGAGATAGTTCAGGTTGTCGCGCGGGGCTTCGTTGCGCAGATAGTTGAGCAGCGCGATCTGATACATCTGACGCAGCTTTTTCGCGATCTCGAACAACTCGTCGCCGAGCAGCGGCGGCACCGCGTCGGCGCTATTCACGGTAACCAGCGCCGGCGCGAATACCGCCGATTCAGTGATCAGCGGCTCACCGCGTACCGCGCGCAGATCGTTGATCAGCGGCAGTAACACCGTCGAGGTGTCGCGACGTTCGGTCAGCAGGCGTTTCAGATAATCGGGCAAACGATTGAGCGCCGCCTGCAACGCGAGCAGTGCATCGTCGCGATTGGCGTCGCCGATCCGGTGTTGCAAGAGCGCCTGCACGACTTCTTCCATTTCTTCGGCGAGCAGCGCGGCACCGGCGAACTCGACCATCTTCAGCGTGCCGTACACCTGATGGATGTAGGTCAGGCAGAAGCGGAGCTTGGTCGCGTCGTCGCGATTTTCCAGATAGTCGTTCAGCGCGGTTGTTGCCTGCGCCAATGTCTCGGTGATTTCACCGGCCACCCACTCCAGCGCGACATAATCCCTACGCTCAGCGACCATTCGTATTTACCTTCTGCAAATCATATTGAGAGGTCGAGCTGTCGGCTCGACGCAACCATGCGCTGACGCCCTGGTGCGCGGTGCGCCCCATGGCGGAGTGATGCCAATGCGCTGCTTCGCCGGGGCCCAATACCAATAGCCCGCCCGGCTTGAGGCGCTCAACCATCGCGTCGAGCACCCGTTTTACGCGCTCGCGACGAAAATAAACGAGTACGTTCTGGCAAAAAATCACGTCCATCGGCAACGCGGGCAGCTGTTCGATATCGAGCAGATTAGCCTCAGCGAAACATAGACGCTGCCGTATTGGCTCGGCGATACGCAATTCAGTGCCATTCATTACCATGAAACGGCGGCGCAGCGACTCGGGAATTTCCTCGATCCGCTTCGCGCGATAACGGCCGGCGCGTGCATGCTGCAACGCCGTGCCGCACATGTCGGTGGCGAGCACGCCCAAAAAGCAGGCGGCGCTCTGACGCTCGATCGCGTCGGCAGCGACCATCGCCAGACCGTATGCCTCTTCGCCGGTGGCGCAGCCGGCGCTCCAGATGTCGAT
>CAMLJR010000222.1 GCA_946480345.1 uncultured Spongiibacteraceae bacterium | reverse complement strand
TTAATCTGTGTGCAGCATCACCATTAATTTCAAAATGCGCTACTACACTTGCGTCCGCATTAACGTAAAAATACAGCAGCTTACCGATAAAAACAAAATTTTGGCGTTTCGGCGCTGCCGCGATCAAGGTAGATCGGTAATGACAAAAATTTGGCCCATGCGGAATTGTTTGGACATGAATACACCCGCACGTTTGCATCCATCGCGTTTGTTGTCCGTCGTTGTTGGTGTTTCGCTCATATTGACGGCATGGCCCGCAGTCGCCGGCAATGCCGAGCGTGCTAAGCGAATTCACGATCGCCTCACCGGTGTTCCACCCAGCGCAAGTGTTCTCGCAAATATGCAGGCATTGCTCGCGAGTGATCCGATCGCGGCGGCAAATCTCGCAATGGACAATCCCGCTTTCTACAACGCGACGCTAAAAAATTGGGCATCGCCTTGGACCAATCGCGACGACAATAAATTTGCTCCACTTAATGACTATAGCGCCACGGTAATTGGCATCGTTCGCGATCGTCTCGATTATCGAAGAGTTTTATACGACAACATTTTATATGTACCTAATTCCGGTACTTATGGTGCTTACAGCAGCTCGAATAATAACGCCTATGTCGCACTGGAAAATTCCGGTGCAAATATGGGAAGCAACTCGGTACTCGAAAGAACGACACAGAGTTCGATTCCATCTGCCGCAACGGCGGGCGTAATGACTACCCGTGCGGCCGCCCGCGCATTCTTCATCGATGGCACCAATCGCGCGATGTTTCGTTTCACGTTGAAAAATCATTTGTGTAACGACATGGAGCAAGTGCAGGACACCACTCGTCCGGCCGATCGCATTCGTCAGGACGTGTCCCGTAGCCCCGGCGGCGATAGTCGTTTATTTATGAATGGTTGTGTCGGTTGTCATAGCGGTATGGACCCGATGGCGCAGGCATTTGCGTATTACAACTTTAATTACGATAAAAATGCATCGGATCAAGATGCAGCGAAAGATGCTGGTCAGATCCAATACACCGCGGGCACTGTACAACCAAAATATTTCATCAATGCCAATCACTTCAACGAAGGTTTTGTTACGCCGGATGATCGGTGGGATAACTATTGGCGGGCTGGTCCGAATACCGCGATTTTTGGTTGGAGCAGTCCGAATAGCGGAATCGTAGGCGGCAATGGCGCCAAATCGATGGGGCAGGAATTGGCTAACAGCGAAGCGTTCGCCGTATGCAGCGTGAAAAAGGTATTTCAAGCGGTTTGTTTACGCGATCCCGCGAGTGGCGATCAAACTGCATTCGCAACGATGGTCGGAAATTTGAAATCGAATAATTACGATTTAAAACACACGTTCGCGGAAGCGGCCGTGCATTGCTCGGGTAATTAATGGACGTGCCGGTGATGAAGCCAATCGAACGTATAAAAGAAAAACTTGTGGCTCATGCATTGTTACTGGTGGGCTTTCTGTTGCTCGCCGGTTGCGGTGGCGGCAGCGGTGGCGGCACATCAGCAAATCCAACGCCACCGGGCAGCGGTGGTCCATCCGGATTTGTTTATCGCGGACCTAGCCCGCAATTTCAGGATGTGCAAAATTTCCAGACGGCATTTTATTTGAACGTTGTGCCGCACTGTGGAAACTGTCACACGCGCGGCGGCCAAGGCAGCACGCCATTCGCCGATATCAACGATGTGAATGTCGCGTATCAAGCGGCGCTTACTGTCGTTAATTTGCAGAATGCGCCAGAGTCCGAAGTAGTCAGCCGCGTAGCGAACAATCACAACTGTTGGGAAGCATCTCCTGCCGCATGCCGTGTGCAGATGATTTCGTTTATTCAAAACTGGGTAAACGCGAGCGGTGGCAATGCGGCGACGTCGGTAAAGCTAGTGGCGCCGAACGATCGCGATCCAAATGGTGCCGACATTACGGGCGATGGTAACGGTGATGGTTTCCGGAATTTTCCGGATGTCTCCACCTACGCGGGATCGAATCTGTATGGTTTGGTGACTACGCATTGCGCACGTTGTCATTCGGAAACGTCAGCCACCAAACAACAGCCGTTTTTGGGTTCCAGCGGTGTGGATGTTTCATACGCGGCAATTCAGAGTCGCATTGATTTGAACGATCCGGCGCTGAGCAATACGTCGTTAAAAGCGAAATCGCGATTGGTGGTTCGTCTGCGCGATGAATTCCATAATTGCTGGACGGCAAACTGCACCACTGATGCTGCAACCATGCAAACCGCGATCACGCAATTTGCACAGAGCAGTGCCCCGGTTTTGCTTGATTCGAGTATTTACCGCAGCAAAGCACAAATACTGAACGACGGTGTGATAGGTACCAGCGGCGGCCGCTTTGAAACTTATCAGATTGCGCTGTGGCGCTTCCTGGAAGGCGAAGGCAAGGTAGTCAGCGATACTAGCGGCGTAGCGCCGGCCATCAGTCTTACGATAAATGGCACTGAAGGCGATACCGGCGATTACAAATGGATCGGTGGCGGTGGTATTCAATTCAACGGAGCCATTGCGTTCGGCTCGGCAGCAGCGAGTAAAAAATTGTTCGATTTGCTCGCGGCGGGCGGCGAATATTCGGTCGAGGCATGGTCGGTACCAACTAACACTGCCGATGAAGATCGTGAAATCGTCGCGTACAGCGACGGCACCGACAAGCGCAATTTCATGCTCGGCCAGACAATGTACAACTACGATTTCTACAATCGGAGCAGCGACACTAATTCGCGCGGAATGATTGGTACCACAAAATTTTCGAGTAATCCGGATATTGAAGCGCTGCAATCTTCGCTACAACACGTCGTCGTCAACTACAGCCCGATCGGCGGGCGCAAAGTCTACGTCGATGGCGTTCTGGTCAGCGAAAATTATCCCGACGACAACGGGACGCTCGCCGATGATTGGGCGAACAATTACTCCGTCGTCATGGGTGGCACGCTCAGTAAGGCTGCAGCGACCAGTTGGAAAGGTGCGCTGCGTATGGTGGCCGTACACAAGCGTGCGCTGAACCCAACAC
>CAMLJR010000221.1 GCA_946480345.1 uncultured Spongiibacteraceae bacterium | reverse complement strand
CTGCTCGATCTGATCGAAGAGGGCAATCTCGGTTTGATCCGCGCGGTGGAAAAATTCGATCCCGAGCGTGGTTTCCGTTTTTCGACCTACGCTACATGGTGGATCCGTCAAACCATCGAGCGTGCGATCATGAATCAGACGCGCACCATTCGATTGCCCATTCATGTGGTTAAAGAACTCAACGTCTATTTACGCGCTGCACGCGAGCTGACACAGAAACTCGACCATGAACCTTCGGCGGAAGAAATCGCCGATTTGCTCGATAAGCCGGTCGAAGATGTGAAGCGTATGCTTGGGCTCAACGAGCGTGTTGCCTCGGTCGATACGCCGCTCGGTCCCGATTCGGATAAATCCCTGCTCGATACGATTCCCGATCAACAGGTTTCCGATCCCGCGGAGTTGTTGCAGGACGAGAATATGCGCGAAAGCATTTCGCAATGGCTGGGTGAATTGACCGAGAAGCAGCGTGAAGTCGTCGCCCGTCGGTTTGGGTTGCGCGGATTCGAAGCGAGCACGCTTGAAGAAGTGGGGCGCGAAATCGGTCTGACTCGCGAGCGAGTGCGTCAGATTCAAGTCGAAGCATTGCGCCGTCTGCGCGATATTCTGGAGAAACACGGTCTCACCGGCGAATCGGTTTTCAATTGATCGCAGTGATTGAGAATAAAAAAGCCGCTCATCGAGCGGCTTTTTTATTGCGGCGAGATCGCTATCACTTTGTCGATACTGCAGCGCGACGTGGTTATTTCGTTTGCGCCGTCGAATGAAGACTTAACACATCGCGGGCAGTGCCAACGAAATTCGCTACCAGTTGCGATGGTGTTTCATCCGCCCAGACTAATGCGAGCGTCAGCGTGCTGCTCAGCTCCGATACAGGCTTGAGCACGACATCGGCGGGCGGCGATGTTGTCGCGACAACAAAACTGACGCCCATTCCGACGGCCACCAGATTTAATGCTGTGGCATCGCTATCGGCTTCCTGAATGATCTTCGGCGTGAAGCCGCTGCGCAGACATTCGCGACGCAATGCATCCGAGTAATACGCGTTGCGTGAGCGCGCCAGCCAGATAAACGGCACATCGATCAAGTCGCGCAATGCGATCGATTTTTTACGCGCCAGCGGATTGCTGCGATGCATCGCCAGATAAAAACGATCTGTGCTCAACGGCAATCTTTTTAAATCGTTGTCGTGTTCGGGCGACAGATAAATAAATCCCGCGTCGAGTTCACCGGCGCGCAGTGCTGCACACTGCGCCGGCGAATTCAATTGATTTAGGCGTAATTCGACGGTGGGATAAGCCGCGCGAAATTCGCTGATCGAGCGCGATACCAATGGCGAGCGGGCCGCAGTTTCGCGAAATCCAATGCGCAACGTGCCAAGCTGGCCCGCCGACGCTTGCGCCAGTCTTTCTTTGGCTAGATCGAAATCGCGCAGAATGCGTCGTGCATCCTCGAGGAACAAACGACCGCTATGCGTCAGATGAATACGTTGCTTGCTCCGCGTGAACAGTTGGCAATCGAGTTCGCTTTCGAGCTGCGCTATTTGTTTGGAGAGCGCTGGTTGCACGATGTGAAGGCGTTGGGCGGCGCGCCGAAGATTTTCTTCTTCGGCGGCGGCGACAAAATAGCGAAGGCGTTTGGTATCCATAGCCGAACGATAACATATCGGAATCAAGTTAATAATTTTTAACTGTTTGTGGCATCACTGGTTTTTCCGTATTGTGGCGGCCACGTTTGATCCGAAAAACCATTTCACAGAACCCACTTCATCAGGAAGCGACTATGGCTGAGCAAAAAGCAACGAATGTGCATTGGCACGAAGGCGAAGTGACCCGCGCCGATCGTAATCGGCTGCTGCAACAAAAAGGCGCAACGATTTGGTTCACCGGTCTGTCGGGTAGCGGCAAGAGCACGGTAGCCGTGGCGCTGGAAACCGAATTGGCCAAGCGCGGCAAACTGTCGTATCGCCTCGATGGCGATAACGTGCGCCTCGGCATCAACAAGAACTTGGGCTTCTCCGCCGAAGATCGCACCGAGAACATTCGTCGCATCGGCGAAATTTCGAAACTGTTCGTCGATGCGGGCGTTATCGTGCTGTCGAGCTTCGTCAGTCCGTATCGCGCCGATCGCGATCTGGTGCGCAAGCTGCACGTCGACGGCGGCATGGATTTCATTGAAGTGTATGTCGATGTGCCGCTCGAAGAAGCTGAAAAGCGCGACCCGAAAGGTCTGTACAAAAAAGCGCGCGCCGGCGAAATCAAAAACTTCACCGGCATTTCCGATCCGTACGAAGCGCCGCTCGCTGCGGAGCTGGTGCTGAAGACACACGAAATGACCCTGCAACAAGAAGTCGACGCGGTGATTACTGCGCTCGAAGCGCGCGGTCTTCTCCGCGGTGAATAATTGCACGGCGAATAATTACGACGAACGATTTTTATTGGATGCCGCCGCGCTACCGGCGCGGACCATCCGCACGAGGAGATCAATATGATTAAGCCGCATGGCGCCAACGAACTGAAACCGCTGTTCGTTTACGACACCACCAAACATCACGCCCTGATTAAAGAGGCGGAAACACTGCCATCGCTGCTGTTGAATTCAGCAGCAGCGGCCAATGCCGTCATGCTTGGCGCGGGTTATTTCACGCCGCTGTCGGGCTACATGAATCTCGCCGATTCGCTCAGCGTCGCCGAAAACCTGCGCACCACCGATGGATTGTTCTGGCCGGTGCCCATCGTGAATTTGGCCAAGGATGTTTCGAATATTCAGGGCGCGAAACGCATTGCGCTGCGCGATCCGAATGTCGAGGGCAATCCGGTGCTCGCGATCATGGATATCGACGATATCGAAATCGTCAACGACGATGAGATCGCGCTGATGGCGAAAAATATGTTCGGTACGCTCGATCCGACGCATCCGGGCGTTGCCGTGTTCACGACGCTTGGCAATCACCTGATTTCCGGTTCGATTCAGGTGCTGAATTTCAGCTATTTCCAAAGCGATTTTCCGGATACGTTCCGTACCGCAGTTGAAATTCGCAATGAAATTCAGGAGCGCGGCTGGAAAAAAATCGTCGCATTCCAGACTCGCAATCCGATGCACCGCGCGC
>CAMLJR010000220.1 GCA_946480345.1 uncultured Spongiibacteraceae bacterium | reverse complement strand
TGATTTACACCTTCATATTTATACGCTCATGGGTTCCGCGCGCGTCGCAGGCAGCAAAGCGCAACGATAATTCCGCATAACGACAAAATTGGCCACGAACCGAAGCGCGCATAAGGGGTCAAGCCGCTGAAGCCTTCGATCGAGCCGGTGAGTACGGTGCGCTCGAATTGCGGCGCGCGCGCGGCGATGCGGCCTTTTTCATCGATGATTGCGGTGACGCCGTTGCCGGTCGATCGAACCATATAGCGGCCGAGTTCGAGCGCGCGCATCTGCGCCATCTGCAAATGTTGGAGCGGGCCGATCGAATGGCCGAACCATGCATCATTGCTGAGTGTGAGCAGTACATCGGCGCGGGCATGCCGCACCAGATCGCCGTACACGACTTCGTAACATATATAAGGAGCGAAGGTCAGGTTGCCCGCGCGCAACGGTGGCTGGTGCGAAGGACCTGCCTGAAAATCCGACATCGGCAAATCGAAAAACTGGATCAGACCGCGCAGATATTTTTCGAGAGGGACGTATTCGCCGAACGGCACCAGATGTTGTTTGTGATAAACCCCTTCGCCGACCCCAAGTGCGACTGCACTGTTATAGATACCGCCCTCGGGGAGCTCGCGACTGGGTGGAATGCGAAACGGCACGCCCGCAATAAGAGCGTGTTGCGAATGTGCTGCATTGGCAGCAACGGCATCGAAAAATGGTTGGACGACATCGTAAAACGCAGGGATAGCCGCTTCGGGCCAGAACACGATATCGGCCTGCGCCCAATACGGCGCGCTCATCCCACTATAAAGATCGAGCGTACTGCGCAAGGCGCCGGGCTCCCATTTCACCGATTGCGGAATATTCGCTTGTACCAGTGCGATATTCGCCGTGGTTTTGGTTGAGGTCGTCCATGCGATCGGTTGCAGTAAAAGTCCCGCCAACCATAAACCGATGCTAATCGCGAGCGGCAATATGGCCCGTATTTTTGATGTGCGGAAATTCGCCACCATCATCGACAACGCAGCGGCGGTTAACGCCACGACAAAGCCGATGGTGAAGATTCCACCAACCGGAGCCCAGCCGCTGAGTGGATTCGTTAGATGCGCGTAGCCAACATACAACCACGGGAATCCGGTGAGTAACCAATAGCGAATCCATTCCCACAATATCCACCACGCAGCAAAACCCAGCCAGCGGCCGAACGATGTGTCGCGAATCCAGCGTACATAGCCGTAACCCAGTCCCGCATGCATCAATGCAAGCAGCAAACAAAATGCGCCGGTCAGAAATCCCGCTAGTAATGGCGATGCAGAGCCGTAATCGTGAATGCTGACGTAAACCCACGAGATGCCGCTGACGAATAGGCCAACACCGAATAGCCAGCCGTGTATTAGCGCTTGACGGGCGGTGGCCCGCTCAAACACTTGATGCAATAGCAGCAGTGCGACAACAGAGAGCGGCCATAACGAAAATGGTGCGAGCGATAAGGTAATCAGTACCCCGCTAAACGCACTTATTAATGAAAAGATGCTGTTTCGAGAAAAAATATTTTTGATGATCATCGGTTGCTCAAGGGCATGAATGCACTGGCGCTAAAAAATTTAGTCGGAATTATTTACATTTTTTCGTCGCGCGACTTTAAAGGTTTTTGTAATTAGACGCTATCGCTGCGTAAAAAATTAGCAATAAATGTTTAGCTTTGGTGCATGCAATAAAAATAGGCAACGTGATTTTGCATCGATATTTAATTAATGAAAATTTTGCCGAAGATTTCTGCAAACTTACAAATAACAAATTTTTAAAAAAAGATATAAAGCAGAGGTTTTAAAAGAATTCTTTTTTTTAAGTATGAAACAAGACTCTCTTCACTTTTTAAAGCTGCCCCATTTCTTATTATGCATCTCCCAATTCTCTTGGCAGAGATATTGCTCAGTGGGGTGACGAGACCCTGGGAGGTTTCATGAGCGGCTTGAAGGAGGGTTATCAAATGGGTGCTCGAGAAGCGTCTGCCAGATTAGAGAGTTTTCCACCACTTTCTTCTTCTACTGCGGCAGTCGCGCCATATCGCCGCCGGTCGCGGCGCCTGCTACAAAATCACGATACATTGCTACAGCATGCGCAAATCGGTTTGAGCATGGCTGCGTCGGTAATCGGTTTGTTGATTTTAGCGTGGTGGAGA
The DNA here is from genome assembly GCA_946480345.1 of uncultured Spongiibacteraceae bacterium. Next base: position 988 of record CAMLJR010000220.1, on the reverse strand, counting down.
GATGGCGAAATTGCTCCGCAATATCGCACGCTGGGAATCACCTCGGCGTTAATCATGTTGGTTATTTACGAATGGCGCGGAGTTTTTCGCCGCTTCGATGGTCGCGGTCTGCTGCGCATCTGTAATTCATGGTTGCTGGTAGTAGCGCTTGTGCTCGGTCTCGCGTTCTTCACGAAGACCAGCGAAAATTTTTCGCGGCTTGTTGTCACCGGTTGGATATTTCTCGGTTACGCGCTGCAAGCAGTGGGTTATCAACTGTCATATCACTTTTCGCAGAAAATTCGCGCGCAATATCGCCGGCCTGTGCGCACCATTGTGCTCGGCTCCACCGGCATTGCGCAGCATCTGGTTGCAAGCATTAACAAGAATGTATGGATGCCGGATCAGGTTGTCGGCATTGTCGATGATGCATTGACCGATGTTGAAAGCTGGAATATGGGCCAGATTCGCTATTTGGGAACGTTCCGCCAAATTACCCAGATCATTGAGAGCAATAACATCGATCGTGTGTATATCGCGCTGCCGATGAGCTGCTCGCAAATGGTCGAGCAGGTTTATAAAGACATCGCGAACTCATCGGTGGATGTCGTTTGGGTGCCCGATATTTTTAATATGCCGTTATTGAATCACTCGGTGCGCGAATTGAACGGGTTGCCGCTGGTAACGCTGTCCGAAAGCCCGTTGATGTCCGAGTCGCAGTTGTTCTGCAAATCCATTCTGGATAAAACGATTGCCGCCACGGCGCTGTTATTGCTGAGTCCATTGATGCTCACCATCGCATTCTTGGTGCGCCGTTCTTCACCCGGCCCAATTATTTTCAAGCAAAAACGCCATGGCTGGGATGGACGCATTATCGAGGTATGGAAATTTCGCTCGATGTACATGCATGACGAAAAGCATGTACGCCAAGCTTCGCGCAATGATGATCGCGTCACGCCGATTGGACGATTTATTCGTCGCACGAGTATCGATGAGTTGCCGCAATTGT
>CAMLJR010000219.1 GCA_946480345.1 uncultured Spongiibacteraceae bacterium | reverse complement strand
GCTGCTCGAACTCGATGCCGAGCAGCGGCTCGCGCTGATCTCGACATTGGCAGCGGCGGCTGGCCCGCGCGGCATGGTAGGCGGGCAGGCGATCGATCTGGCGGCGGTGCAGCAGCGCATCGATCTCGCCCATCTGGAAACGATGCATCGGCTCAAAACCGGCGCGCTGATTCGCGCGGCGGTGCGGATGGGCGCGATTGCTGCCAACGCCAATGCGCAGCAACTAGCGGCGCTCGATAAATACGCCGCTGCGATCGGGCTGTCTTTTCAGGTGCAGGACGACATCCTCGATATCACCAGCGATACCGCGACGCTCGGCAAACAACAGGGCGCCGATCTGGCGCGCGACAAACCGACCTATCCGGCGCTGCTCGGCCTCGACGCCGCCCGCGCCAAAGCGCAGGCCTTGCATCGCGAAGCCATTGCGGCACTCGATCAGTTCGGCGCGAACGCGGAGCGCTTGCGCCAGTTATCGGCTTACATCATCGAACGCAGCAACTGACGACTTCGTCACGGTATTGGCGCCTATTTTCGCGCGCCTGAATAACCATGACGATTGGTTTACAATTGCCGCCTTTCCGAATCACGGCGCCCCCGATGTTCAACGAAATTCCCCGCCAACGCCCCACTACGCCGCTGCTCGATGCGATCGACAGCCCGCGCGACCTGCGCGCGCTGCCGGAGGCGGAGCTGCCGCAACTGGCGGAAGAACTGCGCGAGTTTCTGCTGTACACGGTCGGTCAGACCGGCGGGCATTTCGGCGCGGGGCTCGGCGTGGTCGAGCTGACCGTTGCGCTGCATTACCTCTACAACACCCCGGACGACCGCGTGGTCTGGGATGTCGGCCACCAAACGTATCCGCACAAAATCCTTACCGGCCGGCGCGAGCGCATGGCGACGATGCGCCAGCTCGACGGCCTCGCCGCGTTTCCGAAGCGCGACGAGAGCGAATACGACACGTTCGGCGTCGGCCATTCGAGCACCAGCATCAGCGCCGCACTCGGCATGGCGATCGCGGCGAAGCACGAAGCGCGCGGCCGCAAAACCGTCGCGGTGATCGGCGATGGCGCGATGACCGCCGGCATGGCGTTCGAAGCGCTGACGCACGCCGCGCATTGCGGCACCGACATGCTCGTCATCCTCAACGACAACCAGATGTCGATCTCGCACAACCGCGGCGGCCTCAACACGTATTTCTCGAAAATCTGGGCGTCGCGCGCGTACAACAGCCTGCGCTCCAACAGCAAAAAAGTGCTGTCGAAAATTCCGCCGGCGTGGGAATTCGCGAAACGCATCGAAGAGAGCATGAAAGGCTTCGTCGCACCGGCGACGCTGTTCGAAGAACTCGGTTTCAACTACGTCGGTCCGATCGACGGCCACGACCTGCCGATTCTGATCGAAACCATTCGCAACATGCGCGAGCTGCCCGGCCCGCTGCTGCTGCACATCATCACGCAGAAAGGCAAAGGCTTCGCGCCGGCGGAGAACGATCCGGTCGGCTATCACGCGCTGTCGAAGCTTGAGCCGCAAGTGCCGTCGCCTGCACCGGCGACGAAAAAAACCAAAGGCCCAAAATATCAGGACGTATTCGGCCAGTGGCTTTGCGATATGGCCGAGCGCGACACGCGCCTGATCGGCATCACACCGGCGATGTGCGAAGGCTCCGGCATGGTCGAGTTTTCGCAGCGTTTTCCCGAGCGTTTTTACGATGTCGCCATCGCCGAGCAGCACGCGGTCACGCTGGCGGCCGGGATGGCCTGCGATGGTTTGAAGCCGGTCGTTGCGATTTATTCGACGTTTCTACAGCGCGCTTACGATCAACTGATTCACGATGTCGCGCTGCAAAATCTCGATGTGTTGTTCGGCATCGATCGCGCCGGGCTCGTCGGTGAAGATGGCCCGACGCATGCGGGCGCGTTCGATCTCAGCTTTCTGCGCTGCATTCCGAATATGGTCGTCATGGCGCCATCCGATGAAAACGAAACGCGGCAGATGCTATACACCGGTTTCATTCACAAAGGCCCGGCGGCGGTGCGCTACCCGCGCGGCACGGGCCCGAATGTGACGATTGCGAAAGACATGACCGCCCTGCCGATCGGCAAAGGCATCGTGCGGCGCGAAGGCAAACAAATCGCACTGCTGAATTTCGGCACATTGCTGACGAATGCATTGGCCGCTGCGGAAAAATTGAACGCGACCGTAGTCGATATGCGCTTCGTCAAACCGCTCGATACCGAGTTGCTCGCGGCGATGGCCGCGCAGCACGATCTGTTGGTGACGCTCGAAGAAAATACGATTCAGGGCGGGGCTGGCAGCGCGGTTGCCGAACATTTCAATGCGGTCGGGCAAACGATCAATCTGCTGCAACTCGGTCTGCCGGATCGTTTCGTCGATCACGGCACGCATCAGCAACAACTCGCCGAATGTGGCCTCGATGCCAACGGTATCGAAAGCGCAATTCGCAAACGCCTGCTGTTATTGGGATTGGCGTCACCGCTGACGCCGGTGCGCAACGAAGCGGCGACCTGATCGCCGCAACTCACTGCGTACAATCTCCGCCTTTATAAATTAAATTCGGCGAAATCCCGCAAATCTCTCCGCTCGCGGCAGTTAAGCGCCGTTTAATTTGTTCCTGCTTCAATACCGCTCGTTAATCGTCTTCGCGCTGATGATCGAACATATGACCGAGCTTGCCGGCCTTCGTCGACAGGTATTTTGCGTTATGCGGATTGCGGCCAATTTGTAACGGCATGCGTTCGGCGACGTTAATGCCCTGTTGCTCCAATGCCGCAACCTTGCGCGGATTGTTGGTCATTAATTTCACCGAGGCGATGTGCAGATGTTCAAGCATTGCCTTGCAGATACTGTAATCGCGCATATCGGCGCCAAACCCGAGTTGCACATTGGCTTCGACCGTATCGGCACCCTGATCCTGCAGCTTGTACGCGCGGATCTTGTTCATCAGGCCAATGCCGCGTCCTTCCTGACGCAGATAAAGCAATGCGCCGCGCCCTTCGGCGGCGATTTTCTGCAACGCGGCTTCAAGTTGCGCGCCGCAATCGCAGCGCAGGCTGAAGAGTGCATCGCCGGTCAGACACTCGGAATGCACGCGACATAACACCGGCTCGCCGTTGGCGACATCGCCTAGCGTCAGCACAACGTGCTCCTTATCGGTCGCGGTATCCAAAAAGCCATGCATATCGAACACGGCCCA
>CAMLJR010000218.1 GCA_946480345.1 uncultured Spongiibacteraceae bacterium | reverse complement strand
ACAATATCTGCGTGGTGCGCAGTTGCTGCTTGTGCAATATCCAGCAGCGGTGTTCCAGTGCCGAGCGGAATGCACTTCGCGCCTTCGAGTGTGAATAGTGTTTCTGCCATGAGCAGCCCGAGAGCGTGCTGTTCGCCCGGCACACTGGTCAGCAAAATGCACGGACGTAACGGGGCGAGCTGCCCGCCGCTGGAAAAATTGGCGATGGCTTGTCGCAACAGGCGCGTGGTCAATTCGGTAAATAGGTGCTCTTCGAATACTTGCAGCACTCCGCGCTCCCATTCCTCTCCCACGAGATCGGACAGCGGGGCAACGATGTCTTGAACAAATGGTTGTAAGCCTTTGCGTGCGAGCTGCTGCTGCATTGCTTGCAGATAACCCGACGCATCGTGATGCTTGATCATGGCGATCAGCGCGGCCAGCTCTTCCGTCAATGGCGGCGAGCTTGATAATGCCGCCGGTTGCGCTTGGCGCGTAGCCCGTATCGATAACTCCTCGACCGATGCATCGATCAGCTTTCCCGGCCGATGTCCTTGATCTATAAGCCGTTTAATCATTCGCAGGCGTTCGACCTGCTCCAGCGGATAACAGCGTTCTCCATTCGCGTCGCGCAGCGGAGCGGGAAATCCGTAGCGGCGCTCCCACACCCGCAAGACATCTTTCGATAGCCCGGTGTCGCGCTCGACTGCGGCGATATTGAAATGTAGGTTTTCCATATTGTCCTAGACAAATCGTTGACATCGGCATTTCGTTTACCTATCTTACGAATCGTATCCGTTTTTGTCCATGACAAAGCCTGGTCAAACGCTTTGTCGAGATATTCGTCAGGGTGAAGTTATGAAGCAGCGCGTGGCCGTCATTGGCGCAGGGATTTCCGGCTTGGCTACGGCATGGTTGCTCCGGCGTCACTATGAGGTGACCTTGTTCGAGGCCAATCACTATCTGGGCGGTCACACCAATACGGTCGATGTTGTTTTGGAGGGCAAAACGCATCCGGTCGATACCGGCTTTCTCGTATTCAATAACAACACCTATCCCAATCTCATCGCCTTATTCGATCTGTTAGGCGTCGACAGCGTCGCCACGGAGATGTCTTTTTCGGTCAGCCTCGAACGGCCCGATCTTGAATGGGCCGGCACCAATCTCGCCACGCTGTTCGGGCAAAAGCGCAATCTGCTGCGCGGACAATTCTGGGCGATGTTGCGCGATATCGTGCGCTTCAATCGCGAGAGCATCGCTTGGCTGGGCGGTGTTGCGGATCCATCGGAAACGCTGCGCGACTTTCTTAACAAGGGGCGTTACTCCAGCGCGTTTTCCGATTGGTATCTATTGCCGATGGCCGCCGCAATCTGGTCATGCCCGGCTCGACAAATGCTCGATATGCCATTGGCCACGTTCGTGCGTTTTTGTCGCAATCACGGCTTGTTGCAATTGGTTAATCGTCCGCAATGGCGAACCGTTCTCAGTGGCAGTCGCGAATACGTGCAACGGATTGCGGCGCAGCTCACCGATATTCGATTGAACTGCCCGGTCGAAACCGTTGCGCAGCATGGAGGCCAGCTCAACGTCGTTCACAGCGGGGCAAGCGAATATTTCGATCACGTGGTGATGGCCTGTCACAGCGATCAATCGCTCGCGTTGCTTGGCAATACCGCAACGCAGGCTCAGCGCAACGCGTTATCTGCAATCCGTTACCAACCCAACCGCGCGATATTGCATACCGATCGGGCGTTGTTGCCGCGCAACGAAAAGCTGTGGTCAGCGTGGAATTATTTAGCGGCGGGTGGCTCGGAAAATACCGATGCGGATAAACGGCCGGTTAGCGTTTCTTATTTGATTAATAAATTGCAGCCGCTGCCGTTTAAAACGCCGGTGGTGGTTACGTTAAATCCAACGCGCGAACCCGATCCAAAAACAGTCGTCGCCAGTTTTGATTACGCGCATCCGAGTTTCGACAGCGCCGCCATTACCGCGCAACAACAACTTGTTCGCGTGCAGGGGCAGAACGGGATCTGGTTGGCTGGCGCATGGACCGGTCACGGTTTTCACGAGGACGGTTTGCGGTCCGCGCTGACAGTAGCGAATCGCATGGGCGTCTATGCGCCGTGGCAGCGCGCGGAAGACATCATCCCGCAAGCTAACGATCTTGTGTTCGCGGGTGGCTAACAATGGCGAATGTTCCGCAATTATTTGTTGGTCGCGTCATGCATTCCCGCGTGCGACCAGCGCACAATCGTTTTTCGTATCCTGTGTTTTTTGTGCGTTTGCCGCTGCGCGCATTGAACGCAGCGAACAACGCAATTTTTTCGGTCGACCGTTTTAATCTGCTGCAATTCAACACGCGAGATCACGGCCCGCGCGACGGTAGCGATTTGCTGTTGTGGATACAGTCGTTACTACGCGAGCACGGCCTGCCCGATGACGGCGAAATTACGCTGCAATGCTTTCCGCGCGTACTCGGTTACGTGTTCAACCCGGTGAGTTTCTGGTTTTGCCATGACAGCGATGGAAACTTAATCGCTGTGTTAGCCGAGGTGCGCAATACATTCGGCCAACATTATTGTTATCTGCTCCATAACAAAGATGGCGCTGCGATTGCCGATAGTCAGGCACTAAGCACCGATAAAGTTTTCCACGTCTCGCCCTTTTGCAAAATCGAAGGTACTTACCACTTTCGCTTTCATCTCGATCAGCCAGCGCCGCTGGTATGCATTGATTATCACGACCACGTCGGCCCGCTGCTGATGACGTCAATGCACGGCATCGAGATGCCTTGGTCGAGCACTGCGTTGTTGAGCGTACTGCTGAAAATGCCCTTTCTAACCCTTGGTGTGATGCTCCGTATTCATTGGCAGGCGCTCAAATTGTGGCGCAAAGGTGTGCCTTTCTACGGCGCTAATCCGCCGCAGCTCATTTCATCAAAAACTATACGAGCAAATTCATGAGCGACGTCATCAGAAACCCAATCGCGGTAAACGCAAAGATACTCTCTCGCGATGCGCGCGTGGTTCTCGGCCTGCTGGAAAAAATCGAGGGTGGCACACTGCGCGTTCGCATGCCGAATGGCGATAAATATATTTACGGTTCGGGTGAGCCGGCAGTGTCGTTTCGAATCAACAATAATCGGGTATTCAGCCGTGTGCTGGCGCGCGGCGACATCGGTTTCTGCGAAAGTTATATCGCCGGCGAGGGGGATTCGAATGATCTGACCGGCCTGCTGAAATTGCTCGCGAGCAATCGCGATGT
>CAMLJR010000217.1 GCA_946480345.1 uncultured Spongiibacteraceae bacterium | reverse complement strand
ATTGCGGCTGCGATTGCGGCGGTGTTTCGTTCGGAATGAACAGCGGTCCCTTCTGGCCGCACGCACTCAATAACGAACAGAGCAAAGCAGTAATCAATGCGATACGCATGGCCAACCCCCGAAATTGAAAGCGGCGATTATAGCCTCATTGACTATACTGCCGCGATTGCGTTTACAGCCGGTTCGGAGCGGACATGCGCCTTTTGGTTACGAATATCGTTATTTCTGCGGTTGTGTTCGGTGCCGTAAGTTCGGTGTCGGCGGATGCGAGGCTCGACGAACCGCTCGCGGTTAGAAACGAACAGCCCCTTGCGCATATCGCGAACATTCCGACCGCCCGCAGCGGTTTGAATATTTCTGCCGGAAACACCGAATGGCGAATGGATATCGATGTTGCGAATAATTTCGTTCGCGATGACAACGGGCGCGAAACGCTGGTGCTCGATGGCGAATCGCAGCGCTATCAATTCGGTATCCGTCACGGCCTTAATGATCGGTGGGAAGTCGGCGTGACGGTGCCGTGGATCAGTTACAACGGCGGTATCGCGGATAATTTTATCGAGGGGTGGCATAACTTCTGGAATTTGCCGGATGGCGATCGCCCGGATCATCCAACCGGTAAGCTGCAATTTCTGTATCAACGCGACGGCGCGACGGAATTGGATTTTCACCGCGCCACATCGGGTATCGGCGATGTGCAATTCAACGCCGCTTATCAATGGCTGCATGCTGATCGTACCGATATCGCAGTAGCGATCACGCTCACCGCGCCAACAGGTTCCGCCGACAAATTAACCGGCAATGACAGCGGCAATGTCGGTGTTGCGCTGGCGGCTACGCAGCGGCAGCTGTTCGGTTTGCCGCTGACTGCGACAGCGAATATCGGCGCGCTATGGTTGCCTGAGGGCGACGTATTGGCGGCGCAGCAAAAAAATACCGTTTGGTTTGCGAGTGGAGAAATCGGTTGGGCCGCGACGCAAGATTTGCGATTCAAAATTCAGCTCGATGCCAACAGCGCGCTCTACGACAGCACATTAACCGCGCTCGGCAGCGATGCGCTGCAATTGCTGCTCGGCGGCAGTTTACGGTTAACGCAAAACTGGATTCTCGATGCGGCAATTGGCGAAGATATTCGCGTCGATACGGCGCCCGATGTGATTTTTCATTTGGCGCTTAGGTCGACCTATTAACGCGCTAATAAAACTATTCAGTTAATAACAAAGCGTTGAATCAGATGTTGTTGAGCGCGTCGTTCAATGCGCGTTCGAGACGTTGTTTATATCGCAGGTAATGGACTGTCTGCGGTCCGTTGGTTTCGTTGACGCAGCGGCTTAAATCGATATCGGTGATGTAGCAGGGATAGCGTTCCTGATGATTGCGCTGCGACAAAATATAACGCGCGACAGTGTCGTACAGCGCATCGCCGAGTTCGAGCTCGGTGAACTCCTGATGATCGCAATACACATTGAAAACCAGATTGCCGCTGAAGTCGTAATCGGCAATCGCCTGCACATTAAAAAATTGATTATTCGGGTGCGGCACGAGCGAACGTCGCTCGATGTGATTGAGTGCAATTTCGCTGACGGCTTCGTAATATTCGATGCTGCGCGGCGCGCCCGTTTCCAGTAACACATCGTGGGTGCCGCCGACGAACTGCGCGGTTTCGCTGCTTTGTCGGAACAATACCGCCTGCATGAATTGATTCAGCGGCTGCAACAATGTGTGTTCATCGCGAAATGGCGTGGTGAAGTTATACAACGAGCCCATTTCGTCGATGACATAAATGTCCGCCTGTTCGCCGCGTCGCTGATAAATGATTTTGATCGCATCGGCGCGCGCGAGCTGCGAAATCGCTTCGAGCAAAGAATCCGGTAAACAATTTCGATCGAGCACAACCGGGCTGAAGGTGCGCTGCACGCGGCCGAGCAATTCGAGCAGCGCTGAATAATTCGGCGCGCGTTGTATCGACGGTTGCGTGTCTTGCCATTGCAACATGTAAAACTCGCGTTGCATTTCCAGTACGTAGCGGGTCGCCGGTGGTCGCGTGCCGCTGTAATAACACGCGGCGATATCCTGAAATAATTGTTCGACGCGCAATGCAATGGCGTTGGCGCGTGCCGGACAAAAACAGCGAATATCGAGATCGGGCAAACCGGGGTGCTGTTGCGGTGGCAGCAGTTGCAGATAATCGCGCAGACATTGCAGCAGCGCGAACGAGCCGCGATAGCTGCGGGTACTGACGTCGCCCCAGCTGTTCAGCGTAATTTGATCCACCGCAAGCACAAGATTTTCGCGCAGGCCGCTGTAAACGAAGCTATCGGTTTGATTGCTGAGTCGCTCCAATCCTTTCGCGCGCATCTGTGCCATCGGATCGACACCGACGTTGATGAACATCTGCATTGCCACTGGGCGATTCGGACTCAGAAAACGTTTGCGTGTCTCATCGTCGGAAGCCGGTTCGCTTTTCGGTGGCGACAGTCGTGCGCGCACCGCACGCACAATGCTGAGTAATTCGTATTCGGTAACGCCGTGATCGCCCGCCAGCAGAAACACGCGCGTATCACCGTCGAGCAAACCGTTCACGTGCGCCCACGCAATCAGCGAAATCAAATCTTTCGCGCGACGCAGCGGCGGCGTGCGCGGTAATTCGGTACCGCTGGTTTGTTCGGCGATGACCGCCCAGGCCAGTTGTTTGTCGCGCCCACTCGGCAGTTGGAAGAATGTCAGCGCAGGCTCGGTGAGCTTCGGCGCGATGCCGGGATTCACCGCATCGATTTTTCCGGCCTTGCGCTCGAAGGCTGCATACAGCTTGCGGCCGAGGATGGTCATATCCTGACCGTTGATCATCGCGGCCGCCTGTGTGCGGCGCGCGAATTCGAGCAGGAAGCGATAGCCGTTTGTTAATTCGCGCACGAGCTCGCGCTGTTCGCTGAGCACACGGCCGATTTTCCACAGCGGGCGCGCATCGAGACTCAGCAGCTGTGGTTTGCTCCACTTCCACTGCTGCACCATGCGTTCGAGCAATTCCCGCTGCCACGATTTCGTGCGCTGCGTCGGGCCTTTGGTGATCGCTTTGCCGACCTTGAAATAGAAGCAGCGACGGACCAGTTCGAGCCGCCTGTGTTCGCCGCGCGCAAGCAGATAACGCTCGATTTTGCGGTACATCATCACGTACGGATCGAGCTCGTCGATATCGAGCTGTTTGTTATGGATGGCGCGCTTGAACTCGCTGCACAGCGGCGCGACCTGCGGATATTCGCTGGCGTAAACCTCGGTCAGCAGCA
>CAMLJR010000216.1 GCA_946480345.1 uncultured Spongiibacteraceae bacterium | reverse complement strand
GTTTTTGGTGCCGCCATCGCAGCAGATACCGCAAGCTCAGATACGTTCCAAAATTCATTGCGCTCGCCCGGTCTCGTGATGATGGATCACGTGCTCAAGCCGGGGCAGCGCGATGAAATTCGTGAGCATGTAAAAAAGGTGTCCGATGATGGCGGCGTAATGGTTCTCGAAAAGGGCGCCGGGTTCAAACAGCTAACAATCAATCCAGAGGATGCACAGCTTTTAGAGACGCGCGGCTTCAACGTCGAAGAGGTTTGCCGTTGGTTTCGCGTGCCGCCATTCATGGTTGGCCATAGCGAAAAATCAACAAGCTGGGGCACTGGCATCGAGCAGCAGATGATCGGGTTTCTGACGTTCACGCTGGGCCCGTGGCTGCGCCGCATCGAGCAGGCAATCAGTAAAGATTTACTCGGCCCAATCGACCGCCAAAAGTTTTACCCAAAATTCGCGGTTGAAGGCTTGCTACGTGCCGATAGTGCGGGGCGCTCCACGTTCTATGGTGCGATGGTCAATAACGGCATTTTGACTCGCGATGAAGTGCGCGAGCTTGAAGATCGCGAGCCTATGGGCGGCAACGCGGCAGAGCTTACCGTCCAATCGGCAATGACAACACTTGACTCGCTCGGTCAGCAGGCCGACGCCAACCAGGCGCGCGCAGCGCTTCGTGCATTTCTCGCTCTCGACGACAAATCGAAGGATTAACCAATGAGTATTCGACAACTTCCGGGCGCTCCGCAGGGTCGTCCGCAGGGCGGCTTGCAGTCGCAAATCATGCCGCGCGCCTTCGACCGCTGGAATCCAACGCTGCGCGGTGAGTCGGGTGGCAGTGAAGATCGCACGATTAGTATTTATGACGTGATCGGCTACGACTATTGGACGGGCGAGGGCGTCACAGCAAAACGCGTTGCTGGTGCGCTGCGCGCTCTCGGTAAAGGACCGGTAACCGTCAACGTCAATTCGCCAGGTGGCGATGTGTTCGAGGGGCTTGCGATATACAACCTGCTGCGCGAGCACGATGGCGAGGTAACTGTGAAGGTGCTCGGCCTTGCAGCCTCCGCAGCATCGGTTATTGCAATGGCTGGCGACACGATTCAAATCGGACGCGCTGCTTTCCTGATGGTGCACAACACCTGGTCGATCGCAATCGGCAATCGCCATGACATGCGCTCTTTCGCGGATTGGCTCGAACCATTCGACGTTGCGCTAGCAGACATTTATGCAGTGCGTACCGGCAGCGATGTGAAGTCGATGCAGAAATTAATGGATGCGGAGTCGTGGATTGGTGGCAGTGATGCTATCGATCGCGGGTTCGCCGATGAGCTGTTGCCATCTGATCAAATTGCTACTGGCAATGCCCGCGCAGAGCTGTCCGCTATTCGGCGTGCAGAAGCTGCGTTACGCGCATCAGGTATGCCAAAGGCCGATGCAATGCGGCTAATTTCAGAAATTAAGTCCAGCGTGCGTGACGCCGTTGGCAGCGGTGAGGGCGATCCCACCGAACGCGATTTCAGAGATCCGGGCACCGGTGCTGCAGTCGCTATCAGCTCCACACTCACACTGGCTAATTATCTGGGGAAAATCCAATGACTACTGAAATCGAAAAAGAATACAAGCAGGTTCAGGCTGATCTGAAAAAAGTCGGTGATGAACTGAAAGCGTATGCCGAGACCGCGCAGAAAGAATTGAAAGCGCACTCGCAAATGTCGATCGAAACCAAAGCATCAGTTGACAAACTGCTCGTACAGCAAGGCGAATTGAATGCACGCCTTCAGGCGGCTGAGCAGTTGGTGGCGAAGATGGAGTCTGGTGCTAGCGGTCGCGCCGCGCCGAAATCGATGGGCGAAGAATTTATCGAGTCCGAGGGCTTTGAATCGTTCGCATCCCGCGCGAGCGGCGGCGCTAAAATGAGTTTTTCCGCTCGTGTCAATGCAGCCGTTACCAGTATCAGCACCTCGGCCGGCGATCTGATCCAGCCTACGCGCGTCGGTTTAATTTTGCCTGTGCAACAGCGCCTGTTCGTGCGCGATCTTTTGAGTTGGGGGCGCACCGAGTCGAATGCAATTGAATTCGTGCGCGAAACTGGCTTTACCAATAACGCAGATGTGGTCTCTGAAAATCCGACAAACGTTAAGCCGGAATCGGATTTGACGTTCGAGTTGGATTCGGTGCCGGTGGCAACCATCGCGCATTGGGTTCGTGCGTCGAAGCAGGTGCTTTCCGATGTCGCGATGCTGGCGAGCTACATCGACGGACGGCTGCGCTACGGGCTGAAGCTGAAGGAGGAAGCGCAGTTGCTCAAGGGCAGCGGCGTTGGTCTCAATATCGCTGGGATACTCACGCAGGCAGAGGCATATCTCAACCCTGGTGTCACCGTCCAAGCTGAAACCGCTATCGATCGGCTGCGAATTGCAATGCTGCAGGTCACGCTGGCTGAGTATGAGGCCGACGGTATCGTGCTGAGTCCAATTGATTGGGCTGCCATCGAATTGACCAAAACCGCCGACGACGCCTATCTGTTCGCAACGCCGCGCGGTCTGGCAGTGCCGGGGTTGTGGGGTCGTCCTGTTGTCCCAACGCAAACAATGGATGCGGGCGATTTCCTCGTTGGTTCGTTCCAGCAAGGTGCGCAAGGTTGGGATCGCGAGGATGCCGGCGTCACGGTGTCGACCGAGGATCGCGACAATCTCGTGAAAAACATGGTGACCATCCTCTGCGAAGAGCGCGTCGGCCTCACCGTCTACCGCCCCGAAGCATTTGTTGCAGGCGATTTTGACGGCTTGCCGGCAACGGCTTGATATCGCTGAAAAGAAAAAAGGGGGAGGTTCGCCTCCTCTTTTTTATGAGGCAACCATGACCACAGTTATTGCACGCAAATCATTCGATCATCATGGCCCGCGTCAGATCGCGGATCGCTTTGAGGTCAGCCCTATTGTCGCGCGGCAGTTGCAGCAAGCTCGGCTTGTATCGATTGTCGCGGAGAAGCATAACGAGCACCCCAATATGGCCGATGGCGAAACGAAACAATCGTCTGCATCGCCAGCGGCCCCAGCCTCGCGGACGAGCAAATCGAAAAAGTTCGACAATCCCGAGAGCAAGGAATCTGTCGGGTCATTGCTGTAAATGACAACTGGCGCCGCGCGTCTTTCGCTGATGTGCTGTATGCGTGCGATGAACGCTGGTGGGAAAATTATTTGCCGGCGCTGCGCGAAAGCGCTTTTGCTGGCGAGTTATGGAGTTGTAGTCGGCATGCGCATAAGCGGTTTGGCACACTACATATTCGCGGAGTGACGCG
>CAMLJR010000215.1 GCA_946480345.1 uncultured Spongiibacteraceae bacterium | reverse complement strand
CTGCGGCTTTAGCCGCGAAATCTAAATACATCAGGAAGATGTATTTAGATGCCAGGTTAATAATTACACAGGACTGCTATCGATGATTCGCAATCAAGTTCGGCAAATGTTTTTTTCCCGACAACTCGTGCTGGCGGCGCTCGCCGTATTGATGACCGCCTGCGCGCAAAGCCCGCAGCGTCTTTACGTGCAGCCGACGCTGTCCATTTCCGGCGATGCCGTCGGTAATGGTCGTCCGGTTATCGTCAGCGCGTCCGATCAGCGGCAAAGCAAAACCCTTGGTTCGCTCGGTGGCGTTTATGGCTCGACTGCGACGATTACGATCGGCAACGACATCGAGCAAGCGTTAACGCGCGCCGCCAATGGCTTGCTGGCCTCACAGGGTTATGTGGTGAACAGCCCTGATGCCAACGCGCTGCAATTGAATATCGTCATCGAAAGCCTGGTTTATCAGCCGATCGAACAACCCGTTGGCAATGCGGTGAAGTTAACTGCGGTATTGCGCGCGGATGTGGCGAAGCAGGGCGACACGTTCAGTGGCCGTTATCAGTCGGAGAGCGAGCGCCGCTCGGTGGGGCGTCCGGACGCGGAAGACAACGAGCAATACGTCAATGAGTTGTTATCGGACACACTGGTGCGGATGTTCTCGGACAATCGTTTGCGTGACTTTTTGCTGAAGTAATTCCCCGCAATTCCCTCGCACGCAACGCACTTCTTGTGCGTTGCGTCTCTTATTCTCTCCCGCTTCGTTTGATATGGTGCCAGGGTCGCTTCTGCGACGTGGATCGCACTGCCGTTTGTGCGATTCGATTCATTACGACAGGAGAGCACCAATGAAAAAAACAACCCTCGCATTACTCGTTTCGTCGAGCCTGTTAACCCCGCTTTATGCATCGGCTGCCGAGCCCGGCTTCTACCTGGGCGGCGGCTATTCGGAACTGACGCTCGAAAGCAACAATGTGCGCTCGGATGCGGATCTCGATTCGCTGTTCGTGCGCGGCGGTATTCAACTGAACGAATATCTTGCAGCCGAAGCGCGGCTAGGTTTTGGCGTTGACGATGATCGTATCAGCGGCGTGAAAGTCGAAGTCGAGGATATCTACGGCGTGTATTTAAAAGCAGGGCTGCCGACAACCGTCGGTCTTTATCCCTATGCACTGCTCGGCGCCACGCACGCGAAAATTAAATTGAGCGGTGGCGGCGTGCACGACACGACATCCGATAGCGATATTTCTTACGGCATCGGCGTCGATTACGCGTTTAGCCATGCAGTATCGGCCGGGCTCGAATACGCGAGCTTGTACGACAGCGATGGCGAAGAAATTACCGGCTTAACGCTCGGCGTCAATTTTAAATTCTGATCGCGGTATAAATAAAAAAGCCGCGCTCGTTTTTAAAAAGAGCGCGGCCTTTTTTTGCGTTTCGTTTATGCGCCTGTTTTATCTGAAGGCTAATTCCATTAGCAATTCCTGTTGTTGTTCGCGCGTCATGCGTGGTCCGTAATCGGATACAACGCCGGCCGATGCGCGGCTCGCTAATTTACCTGCGGTCGAAAAGTCGTGGCCTTGCGTGATGGCGAATAAAAACGCGCCGGCAAACATATCGCCCGCACCGTTGGTGTCGATTGCCTTCACGCTGAACGGCGCGATGTTATGCAGCGTCGTACCATCGAATGCAATCGCGCCATCGGCGCCGAGCGTGACAACAAAATTACGCGAAACTTTTTTCAATTCCGCCATCGCAATGTCGAGATCGTCGGTTTGCGCCCAGCTCAGCGCTTCGTGGCGATTGCAAAAGAGCAGGTCGATGCGCTCGCCGAGCATCTCGCGCAATCCATCGCGGAAATACGTAACGATGCCAGGATCGGAAAAGCTCAGTGCTGTTTTGACGCCATGCTGTTCGGCAATTTCGCGGGCACGAATCGCGGCTGCGCGACCGGTCGGCGATGTAACCAGGTAGCCTTCGAGATAAACATATTCGGAGGCGGCAATGGCCTCGGGTGCGAGCTCGCGTTCGGATAATGTTTCGCTGATGCCGAGATAGGTATTCATTGTGCGTTCGGCATCGGGCGTAATCATCACCAGACATTTGCCGGTGATGCCGTGCTCGTGCTCTTTATCGGCATGGCAATCGACGCCGGCGTTTTGCAGATCATTGAGATAAAAGCGGCCGTTATCGTCGGCGGCAACTTTGCACGAATAAAACGCGCGGCCGCCGAATTGTGTGATGGCGATAATCGTGTTGGCCGCCGAACCGCCGCTTGCGCGTTTCGAATGCACTAGATGACCGCTCAGATGTTCGATCAATTCCGCCTGACGCGCTTGGTCAACCAGTGTCATTACACCTTTTTCCACCGCCATCTTGGCGAGATCGCTATCGGTGACTTCGATTTCGGTATCGACGAGCGCGGCGCCAATACCATAGACGTGGTAACGTTTCGACATAAAAAGGCTTTTCCGAAGGGGCGGGGGCCACTATTATCCTTGCCGCCGGGGTGATTGCAATTTTTATCCTATCGCCACCGCCGGACTTTTTTACCAACTTCAGTTTTTCCGCAGCAAATACTCATCGAGTTCGTCAAACGCATGGTCAGTCGTAAAACCCAATCCGGCAAACGCAAATCCTCTGGCAAACCGTTTTATCGGCGCTGGCAATTCTGGCTCGGCTGGTCGCTGAAATTAGCGTTGGTGGGCGCTGTGCTGTTTGCCGTCGTCGCGGTTTATCTCGATGCGCGCGTGCGCAATCAATTGACCGAGCGCTTATGGCAAGCGCCTGCGCAGGTGTATGCGCGTGCGTTGCACCTTTATCCGGAAATGCCGCTCGATCCGGAAGATTTCCAACGCGAACTCGATTTGCTCGGCTACCGGCGCGGCAGCAGTTTGCAGCAACCGGGCGATTTAATTCGGCAGGGCGGCACGTTCAAACTTTATCGTCGCGCGTTTGCGTTTGAAGATGGCAGCGAGCCCGCACAGCAACTGCAAGTCATGATTTCGGATGAGCGCGTGGTATCGCTGCGCGACGGCAACGATAAAGCGATCGATCTGGCGCGACTCGAACCGGCTTCGCTCGGCAGTATGTTCACCACCAGCGAAGATCGCGTACTGGTGCAATTAAATGAAGTTCCGCCACTGCTGACGAAAACGCTTTTACAAGTTGAAGACCGCAATTTTTACGATCATTTTGGTTTATCGCCCCGTGCCATTTTGCGCGCGACATTTGCGAATTTGCGTGCGGGCCATGCAGTGCAGGGCGGCAGTACGTTGACCCAGCAGCTGGTGAAAAATGTTTTCCTCACCAATGAACGTTCGCTATGGC
>CAMLJR010000214.1 GCA_946480345.1 uncultured Spongiibacteraceae bacterium | reverse complement strand
ACTGCGCTCGCTTGCTTGGGGTCTGCGGCAGCGAAGACCGCACGTAACGACACTTGCAAACCCGTTTCAGGCAAATTGATGTCCTGATTGGGCGCATGACCGAACAGTTCGGCCTCGGTAATTCTTGTAACAAGTTGTTGATCGCGCTCGGGGCTATTGACGTTGCTTACCTTTACGGTCGAGGGGGAAAGCCGCAATGCCGTCGCAGTCGACCAGATTTCGACGCCGATCAATATCGCGAAAACCACTGCACAAAAACCCGATACCCACGGCTGTGGATTGTCGATGGCATTGCGCCACAGCGATGAGTGACCGGCTTCCAATGAGGTTTCCTCTGAAGTTCTTGAGTGTGCAGCAAGTAAAAGCCATTATAGCTGCGCAGACAAGTATTTATGTGCGATTGTTCTGAGTGATTCGATTAGTTGGAAACGATTGCCGGGGTCGTTTGGCGACAGCTTGAGACCACTCGCAATGAAATAATAACCACTTGTTTCAGCGACGATTTTTACTATACAAATTATTCACGCGCGACACACAATAGCGCCCCTTGTCGCGGATGACAAAGCGGAGTTTCCCCATGCCGACGCAAGCACAGCCCACCTCGCCGATAGCTACCGCTCCGCAGAAGACGCTGCCCTTCAGTTTCGCGCGCCGCTTTGGCGTGTTCATCGACCCCCAGCCGCATGATTCTCCGGTTTTATGCCATCGCGCCGATGTCTCGCCGCAGGTATTTGCCGAGGTAACGCGGTTATTGCAGCAGCCGTTCGAACTGCGCGCGCTCGATGGCGAGCAGTTTGAGAAAGCGTTGTCGCTTGCGTATCAGCGCGACACCACCGAAACGATGCAGATGGTCGAAGACCTGGGTGGCGAAATGGATCTCGCCAGCATCGCGAACTCGGTGCCGGAAACGGAAGATCTGCTCGAAAAAGAAAACGATGCGCCGATCATTCGGCTGATCAACGCGCTGCTGACCGAGGCGGTTAAGCAGAGCGCCTCCGATATTCATCTCGAAACCTTCGAACGCCGTCTGGTCGTGCGGTTTCGCGTCGACGGTGTGCTGCGCGAAATCGTGCAGCCGAAACGCGAATTAGCGCCGCTGCTGGTATCGCGAATCAAGGTCATGGCAAAACTCGATATCGCCGAAAAGCGTGTGCCGCAGGATGGCCGCATCTCTTTAAAGGTCGGCGGTCGCGAAATCGATATCCGGGTGTCGACGATGCCATCGAGCGCTGGCGAACGTGTCGTGTTGCGTCTGCTCGATAAGGAAGCGGGGCGGCTGTCGCTCGATTCGATCGGCATGCCGGCGAATCTGCGTAAACAGCTCACCGAGCTGTTGCTGCGCCCGCACGGCATTCTGCTGGTCACCGGCCCGACCGGTTCCGGTAAATCGACGACGCTGTACGCCGGCCTTACCGAAATCAACGATCAGACACGCAACATCCTCACCGTCGAAGATCCCATCGAATACAACATCGAAGGTATCGGCCAGACACAGGTCAACGTCAAAGCTGACATGACATTCGCGCGCGGGCTGCGCGCGATGCTGCGGCAGGACCCCGATGTCGTTATGGTCGGTGAAATTCGCGACCGCGAAACGGCGGAAATCGCCGTGCAAGCCAGTCTCACCGGCCACCTTGTACTGTCCACGCTACATACGAACTCCGCAGTGGGCGCGATTACGCGTCTGCGCGATATGGGCATCGAGCCGTTTTTGCTGGCGTCGAGCTTGCTCGGCGTGTTGGCGCAGCGCCTCGTGCGAGTGTTGTGTTCGCATTGCAAGGAGCCACATAAGGCTTCCCCCATGGAACAGGCTTTTCTTGGTTTGAGTGGCGTCACCGTGTATCGCGCAAAAGGTTGCGAGCACTGTAATAACAGCGGTTATCGCGGCCGTACCGGCATTTATGAGTTGCTGGTTGTCGACGAGCAGGTGCGTCAGCTGATCCATAGCGAAGATACCGAGGAGACGATCGTGCAAACCGTGCGTCCGCATGCCCGCAGTATTCGCGATGATGGTATCGATCGCGTGCGCGCCGGCGTGACGACGCTGGAAGAAGTTCTGCGCGTGACGCAGGAGGATTGATATGGCGGCATTTGCATTCGCCGCTCTCGACTCAAACGGCAAGGAACAGCGCGGTGTGTTAGAGGCGGATAGTTCGCGCCAGGTACGCCAGCAGTTGCGCGATCGCGGGTTGGCGCCGTTGCGAATAGAACCCGCCGTTAAACCTGCCGCACAAAGCCGCCGTATTACCTCGAGCACTGTTTCACTGAGCGGCGGTCCCAAGCTCAGCGTCGCCGAACTCGCGCTGATCACTCGCCAGCTCGCCACGTTGCTGCAAGCCGCGATGCCGCTTGAAGAGGCGCTCGGTGCGGTGAGTCGTCAGGCCGAAAAACAGAAAGTCGCCAATATCGTGTTATCCGTGCGCTCGAAAGTGATGGAAGGCCATTCGCTCGCGCACAGCATGGGCGAGTTTCCTGCCGCGTTTCCCAATCTCTATCGAGCGACGGTCGCAGCGGGCGAGCATTCCGGTCATCTCGATCTGGTGCTGGGGAAACTTGCCGATTACAGCGAGAACGCTTACGCCGCGCGCCAAAAAGTACAGATGGCGCTGCTGTATCCATCGATTCTATTGCTGGTCGCGGTGGGGATTGTCGCGGGGCTGATGACTTTCGTGGTACCGAAAGTGGTCGATGTGATCGCCGGTCAGGGGCAGGAATTGCCGATGCTGACGCGCGGCTTGATCGGGCTAAGTTACTTCGTCACGCATTGGGGCTGGCTGGCGGTACTGCTGATCATCGCGGCGATTTTCGGGGTACGGCGCGCATTGCGAAATGAAGCGCTGCGCGTGCGCTGGCATCGCCGTCTGCTGCATCTGCCTTTGCTTGGGCGGCTAAGCCGCGGCAGCAACACCGCGCGTTTTGCCAGCACGCTAAGCATTCTGACCAGCAGCGGGGTGCCGCTGGTGGATGCGCTGAGTATTGGCGGCGCGGTGTTGTCGAACGAATGGCTGAAGCAAGCGGTGGCTGTCGTCACGCAACAGGTGAAGGAGGGCAGCGCATTGCATCGTTCGCTCGAGCAAAGCGGTTATTTTCCGCCGATGATGATTTCGATGATCGCCAGCGGCGAGGTCAGCGGTTCGCTCGACACGATGCTCGAGCGCGTAGCCACCAGTCAGCAGCGCGAATTCGACAATATCGTCAACACCATTCTCGGCATATTCGAACCGATGATGCTGCTGTTCATGGGCGTCGCGGTGCTGTTGATCGTCGTCGCCATTCTGCAGCCGATTTTCAGTCTTAATCAGTTGGTCTGACAAATTCATAGGGAGAGGATCGTGAATTCATTTTCG
>CAMLJR010000213.1 GCA_946480345.1 uncultured Spongiibacteraceae bacterium | reverse complement strand
TCAGACGGGTTTCGGAGCGGGTCGGTACGAACGATGACGCGGCCACATGCTGTGCAGGACGTTCTATCGGTTGATAGAGGTTCGATGTGTAGAGCTGCCCAGCGACCGTCGCCTGCGCCAAATGATCTTCATATCTGCTCCATTGGACCGTCACCTGATGGCTCACCGAACCCGTGGCAAAACTTCCGCGCGCGCCCGCTTCCGCCGATTCGCGCTCCACATCGAAAATGGCACGGCTAGGCGTAACCCGCGTATCCCCTGCCGCATTCACAATCGACGGCGTATTGAACAGACGATCGACCTCCGTATCGGCCAAACCAAATCCGCCAAACACCGACCAGCCCTCGCTCAACTCATACTCGGCACGCAGCAGCACCGACTGTTCCGAGCTTTCGTACCACTCCCAGCGTTGGGTAATGTTGTTTTCATTGTCCGGCGCCCTTGGCACGTCGAGACCGGCGCTAATCGATGGCCGCCTGGACGGGGCTGTCGTGTCTTCTTTTTGATCGATCACATCGAGCGACGCTTGCAGCCGAGCGCCGCGATAATCGAGCGCCACCGCACCCAAAGAACCTCTGCGCGATTGATGGTCGATGGCGGTGTCGCCGTCGTGATAACCGACGTTCGCCCGAACCCCGAATTGCCGCTCATCGCCGAAGCGCTGCGCAAAGTCGACGTGCGCACCTGCCTGTGAGGCGGTCGCATAATCGACTCGTGCCTTCAACATGTCGTGCTGAGCGCGCTTCGGAACCACATTGATCGTGCCGCCTACTCCACTATTGGGCGACATGCCATAAATCGCCGCGGCCGGACCCTTCAGAATTTCAATGCGCTCCGCGTAATCGGCCAGCAATCGATAATTGGGAGCAACGCCATGAAGGCCATCGAAGGCGATTTCTCCGGTGTTGTTATCGCCAATCGGAAAGCCTCTGATAAAGAATGCGTCGGCAATATCGCCGCCGGGCGCGGTGCTTCGAACAGAAGGATCCCATGCCACCACGTCGGCAATGGTGCGGGCTTGCTGGTTTTCGATGGTTTCGGAGGTAAAGCTGACGATAGCGAACGGCGCATTAGCGGCTTCGACATTGCCGAGCATGCCCAAACGGCCGCCACCTGAAATCTGCCCTCCCGGGTAAGGTACCGGCAATGAATCCGTAGTCAATTTCGCGGCCACGTTGACGGGCGCCAGCGTTACATCGTCTTTGAAAGCGAGCTCTTTCAAGCGAAAGACCCCGCCGTTGCCGCGCTCCGCAACCAGACCCGAACCGTCGAGCAGGCGGTTCAGCGCCGATGCAGTGGTGTGCTCACCGCTAACACCCGCGCTTTGCAACCCTGCCACCCGCTGCGGATCGAACGAAAGATTAACGCCAGCTTCAGCGGCGAAACGGGTCAATGCAGCATCGAGCGGCCCGCTCGGAATATGCCAGGTGCGCGTGGCTTCAATGGCGCTCTGGGCGTGAACCGCCGGCGCCACCAACGCCGAGCCGATTAACAACGAACAATAAAACGCGGAACGACGGAACGCCGCTGTAGCGCGACTGCGGAAAACAAAGGATGAGGTAATCGCTGAACGGATCATTTTGCTTCTCGGTGATCGCCGGTGCCGGAATGGCACCACTCCGATCACCATGACCGGCGAGATCGAAAAACCGGACACAAAAAACGCTCAGCCTTCGCGCGGCTCGACGACGATCCAGTAATCGTTCACGCGGCGCACGCGTATCGGCAACAATTCGGGCAGCGCGCGCAGCGTTGCGTCGGTGTCGTCCAACTGATAAATCCCGGAGATTTGCCATTGCGCCACCGCCGGATCACAGCGCAACACACCCGGCCGGTGACGCGATAATTCCGCAAGAAAATCGCGCAGCGCTAAGCGATCGGCATGGAGCAAGCCGCGCGACCAGTCGGCGGAATGCGCGGCGATAACGGCAGGCGAATCGATCGCCCGATCATTGAAGCGCGTCTGCTGGTGCGCTTGTAGCACCTCCACAGGTTTCCCCGTGTTTGGGGTGATTTCCACCGCACCTTCGAGTACGCCCACGCGACTGTGCTCGGCTTCATCCTTCACGATGAAGCGCGTTCCGAGTGCGCGCAATCGTCCGTGCTGCGTGCGCACCAGAAACGGACGCGGCGGCGATGTCGAATCCGGCGCGGTCTCGACGAGAATCTCGCCGCCCAGCAGAAGCAGCATGCGCTGCTGCGCATCGAAGCGCAGATCGACCGCCGTGGCGGTATTGAGATGAAGTATCGAGTTATCCGGCAGGACCACGCGTCGCCGCTTGCCGGTGGCCGTGCGCAAATCCGCCGACAACGCCCGCCAAGGTGTCGCTTCCACTGTCAGCCATGCCGCGGGCGCCGCTGCAATCAGCACGGCAAGCGACTTCAGCGCCGTCCGTCGCGACCGCGCCCAGGAGCGCGTCAATGCCGGCATACCAATGCGTGAGGGAATCGCGCTGAGCTTTTCGTTTAACTGTTGTGCAAGCAGCCATGCCCGCTCGTGCTCGGCATCGGCTGCGCGCCAGCGTTCACAGGCTGCGATGTCGGCGGCACCGATGTTGTCGGAGCCCAAACGCACCAGCCACTCGGCGGCTTCGCGGGCAACTTGTCTGTCAACGGGAATCGAGGTCACGAGGCTAGCACGATGCATTGTTCGTACACCCGCGCCAGATGCCGCTGGACCGTGCGTACGGAAACATTCATGCGCTCAGCCACTTCTTCGTAACCAAGCCCTTCGAGTTGCACGAGAAGGAAAACTTTACGAACCGCCGCCGGCAACGAGCTCAACATCCTGTCGATCTCGTGCAACGTTTCGAGCAGCAATGCCTGATACTCAAGCGAGGGAACGCACTTCTCCGGCAATTGCGCCAAGGCTTCCAGATAAGCGCGCTCCAGCGATTGGCGCTGGAAATAATTGAATAACACATTGCGCGCAATAGTAACGAGATACGCGCGCGGCTCCCGCAGGCTGTCGATCTGCTCACGATGGCGCAGCACACGCACGAAAGTATCGTGGGCGAGATCGGCGGCCTGCTCTCCGCAACCTAATTTGCGGCGCAACCAACTCTTCAACCACACATGGTGATCGCTGTAGAGCGATTGAATGATTTGCTGGGAGTCAGCGATGGGCATGGTCGCCTCGAATCCATCGAGGCGATGCCTCAAATGCGGATGAGAATTGTTCGCATTTTATGCAAACCAGATAGAGCAATACAACTCATCCGGCGATGCCAATCATTGGAATGCATTGCTGGGTAATAGCGCTTGTCGAAGTCAGTGGCGTGGATATTCATAGTCGTCGCGCGCTATCGGCGCGCTTAACTCACCGACGCCGAAGCAACCGCAACTGCAGCGCGTCGTCCGGAAAACACACAGTCAGCTACCGACAGTCCGCTGACATAAATATTCGAGCACACCCCCACGGCATTGCGGCCGGCCGCGAATAATCCCGCGATGGGAACGCCGTTGCTTCCCAGTA
>CAMLJR010000212.1 GCA_946480345.1 uncultured Spongiibacteraceae bacterium | reverse complement strand
GCTGGCATCACTAATTCCACCATCTCGCTGATGGAGTCGAACGGCACCAACCCATCGATCGGGGCTCTCAAGCGTGTGCTCGATGCCATGTCTGTCAGTTTGTCTGAGTTTTTTGCGATGGACGAAACGAACCACCCCGAGTCGTTCTATCGGAATTCCGAGCTAACGGAAATTGGAAAGGGTCTTGTTTCCTTGCGCCAGGTAGGTCCCAGCATGGCGGGGCGGCAGCTGCAAATCCTATCGGAGACTTGGCAGCCCGGTGCGGATACCGGGAGGATCAGCCTCACGCACGAAGGCGAAGAAGGCGGCGTCGTGATATCAGGATTTCTCGAAATTACCGTCGACGACGAGCGATGCATCTTGGGACCGGGCGACGCCTACAGCTTCGACAGCAGGCGTCCCCATCGTGTGCGCTGCGTGGGGGACGAGCCAGCACACTGCATCAGTGCGTGCACTCCCCCCAGCTTTTAGGCTGACCTTCCCGTGGAATTACCTTTCGTTTGCTGCGGAAAGTAATTGTACCGGGCCGATGAGCCCGGATGGACGCAGCGGCGATTTAGCGGAATAGGTGGGGAATATCGTCGAGGTGACCTTCTGCGCATTCGGTTGCAGATCGCCAATCAATCGATTCACCCACAGATTGGCAACGCGAATTTCCAGCTTGTTATTGCCGGATTTCACTGCGCTACCGATGTCGAGCCGATACGGCGCTTTCCATGCCGTACCCATCGCTTTGCCGTTCACCCGCACTTCGGCAATCTCCCCTACTTTGCCCAGATCGAGCCAGAGCGGTGCGCCAGCTTTGACATTTTTCGGCAGCGTGAACGTCTTGGTGTAGGTCGCGATGCCGGAGAAATATTTAACGCCGGTATCCGTATGCTCCGCGAACGACATCAGTTGCGGCAATTCGATGGATGCCGGTGCTCCGCGCTCCGGTTGAAACGCCACCGACCACGGGCCGCCAATTTCTGCGACAAGTGACGGCGTGATGTCGGGGATCGATTCGCTGGCTTTAGTTGTCGGCTGACGGAACACGACGAAGAACGAATCGTGCGCGTCCAGGCTGAGCGGAATCACCGTTTCATTACCATCGATTCGATACGACACGGCTGCGCTTTTTCCCGTATCGGCGCGCCAGATTTCGGGACGCTTGCCGTTCACACGGAAGCGCGCTTCGATCTGCGCCGCGCTGTTTTTAGCGTTGTTCAGGAAATAAATATCGGCGTCGCCGGTGCGTCTATGCACGAACATGACCTGATTATCCTTCTGCGCCGCACCGTAATTGAAATCGGGGGTAACGCCGATTTGCGCAAGCGCCGCCTCGATGTCCTGGCCAGAAATGACTTTGCCTTTACCCACTTCGGTGACGGCACCGCCAGTCCATAGACGCTGCGTAAGACGACGGAATTCCGCCGGATCATCGGCGAGACTTGGCGACGAAACCGGCGCGTTACCGACAACAGTGGCGCCCGCTTCCACCATGTCATTTAACCGGCGCAATAACGGCAGCGTCATCTTCTCGCTCGAACCACCCAGGTACAGAGCGCGATAACGCGCGCCGCCCTTCGCGACGATTTCGTTGCCTTCGACGGTTAACGCATCGCGCAGCATATCGCCGTTGACGAAGTCGTATGCGTAACGCATTGGCTCTTCGCCGTGCAGCCCCATCAGCGGCGCTTCTTCGCCGCTGAAATAGGCGACATCCGCGACGTTATTGCCCTGTTGCAGCAGATAGCCGGTGCGCGCGAGGTAATCGACCCACGGCTTCGCCATTTCCGCCCACGATTCGAGCCGATTGAAATATTGGCCGAACACCGACAGCGATATACCCGGGGCTTTATCGAGCGGTTGATGGACCGATGTATGAATAACCGGACGGTTGATGCCGCTGGAGAATTCAAGATCGATGATGCGACGCAAATCCACCGGCGCGAATGCCCACGGCTTCATGCTCGATGTCATCGACTCTGCAGCCACGTATTTGCGGCCGTACACGTGCGCCACTGAGGCAGCGCCGCGCATATCGGTCAGTGCATCGGGTTTTGGGCCTTTGTCTTCATCGAACGTCCACAGCGCGGCCATCGGCACGTCCGCATGCGAACGCATCGTCATGTCGTCGCCCAATACCGGGCGGCCGCCTTCCAGCGATTCACCGTACACCTTGAGGCCGGCCGCGTGGGCTGAGCGCGCCACCTCGCCGTAATGCTCGCTGGCGATGAGATCGGCGAGGGTGCGGCGAAAATCGTAGAGAAACGCGTCGCTCGCAGCACGGGATTTGACGATCGCACCGGTGAGCGCAGGCAACCACGGCCGCGCATCGTAGCCACGCAAACGTTGGAAGTGCTCAAGCATTTTCGGCGTCCAGTTCGACGCGCCGACCTCGATGCTATCGGTCAGAATCGCGCGCACCCCCTGCTCGCCGAGCAGGCCGGGACCGCTGGCATCGCGGTACATACCGAGGTAGTGGTCCATATACGCTCGCACCACTTTGGCGTCGTACTTATCGACCTCGAGCCCGGTCGCTTCCGGCGTGGCGGGATGGTTCACCACACCCAGCAGCGAATAACCGAAGCGCACCACGCGCCAGCGTCCGGCCGGCGGTGTCCAGTCGAGCGAGCCATCGGCTGTCATGCGATCGGTGATATCGATAACACGTTGCGGATCGATCCCTTTGACCTCGGCCGCCTTATCGGTCGAAAGAGCGTAGTAATCGGGAGCGATCGAGAAGCCCGCTTTGGCTTCGAATTGATGCACTTTCGCTTCGGAAGAGAGACGCAACTCGCCGACTCGAACCGAGCCGGGCGATTTCGCCGTGTGCGGCGGCGCATCGGCGACGAGCCGGAATTCGCGCGCTGTCACCGGCGCGAAACTCACTGTCGTCGGTACCCCAGCCATTGGCACGTTCGCCAACGAGCGCCAATTCGCGCCATCGCGTACTTCCAGGCGCGGCAATGTCATCACCGGCGTAAACATGCCCCACGCATCGCGGATAAAAACGGTCGCCGATCGAACGGTAGTCGGTTTTGCGTAGCTGATTGTCAACGTGGGAGCCTGGCCCGGCGCAGGTCGACCGACGCGCACAGTGGTTTCGAGGCTCTCGTCATTCAATGCGGAACCATCCACCGTCTCTTCGCCGGCGATAACGCTCGATATGTTGACGGTGGCAACGTCGTTATCGGGATAGGCCAGGACCAGTGCGTCGGCGTAGAACGCATTTTTTTGGTCTTGTAAGGCCAGGTTCTGATATGGGCCTGTCACTCCGGGCGGCGCCGTCAGTTTCCCTTGAAAACGCTTACCGCCAACGACCGGGGTTTCGCTCCATACCAGCTTCTTCATCGCATCTGCGGGGGCGACCCAGGGACCGCCGGTTTCGCTCCAACCCGGCGACGAGGCGATTGTCATTTCCAGCCCGAGCTTCTGCGCTTTTTGGGCCGCAAACTGAAAGGCATCCTTCCATTCCGGCGTCATGTAATCCAATGGCTTATCGACAATTTTGCGCGGCGTGAGGCCAACATCGA
>CAMLJR010000211.1 GCA_946480345.1 uncultured Spongiibacteraceae bacterium | reverse complement strand
ATGCCTAGCCCGCAGTACAACCCGCGCCGGCAAAATCAGCAGCCGCAGAAGAAAAACAACAAACATCGCGGTGCTTCACCGACCACGCGCCCCGAGAAACGCACGGTACCGGGGTGGGTTTGGCTCGCGGCTGGCGTGGCGATCGGTCTGTTCGTGGCGTTTATCGTGAAGCTGGCGCAAGGCCCGCAACCGGCAGTCGCCGAAAACAGCGCGCCGGCGGAAAAAGCGGTTAAACGGTTGCCGGTTGCCAAGGAAGAGCCGCCGAAAGCCATCGCCTCGAAAGACGAAAAGCCGGCGGAAGTGGCGCCGGCCGACGCAAAAACGGTGACAAAATTCGATTTCTACACGTTACTGCCGGAACGCGAAGTGATCGTGCCGAACGAGCGCGAAGCCATCAAAGCCGCCGAAAAGCCGAAGGCCGCGCAGGACCAAACCGCCGCTGCGCCGAGCGAACAATTGCTGTTGCAGGTCGGCTCATTCCGCTCATCGCAGGAAGCCGAACGTCGGCGTGCGCAAGTGTCAGGGCTGGGGTTGCAGGCGAAGGTGGAGTCGGTGGTGGCGAACGGCGAACCGTGGTTTCGTGTACAGGCAGGGCCTTTCGTCACCCGCGAACAACTGACCAAGGCGCGCGATCAGCTGAGTGCTGCCGGTATCGAATCGCTGCTGCTGAAGCAAAAGCCTTAGGGAAAGTTCTTCCACCATCCCCTTAATCAAAAAGGGGATGGTCGCAACACCGCATTGAAATCCCGGTCACCGATCCCCATCTCGAACTGTCCCCACGCGGCGCGTCTGCGCCGTCGATCTCGGAGAGCATCCATCTTGGAACAGTATCACGGCACAACCATTCTCTCGGTGCGGCGCAAAGATCGCGTCGTCATCGGCGGCGATGGCCAGGTATCGATGGGCAACACCATCATGAAAGGCAACGCGCGCAAGGTGCGGCGCCTGCATCACGGCAAGGTGCTCGCGGGTTTCGCCGGCGGCACCGCCGACGCGTTCACCCTGTTCGAATTATTCGAAGGCCAGCTCGACAAACATCAGGGGCATCTGGTGCGCGCGGCGGTCGAACTTGCGAAAGCATGGCGCACCGAGCGCTCATTGCGCCGGCTCGAAGCGCTGCTCGCGGTTGCCGATAAAACCACGTCGCTGATCATCACCGGCAATGGCGATGTGATCGAACCCGAAGACAATCTGATCGCGATCGGCTCCGGCGGTCCTTACGCACAATCCGCAGCGCGCGCATTGCTCGACAGTACCGACCTGAGCGCGCGCGATATCGTCGAAAAAAGTTTGGCGATTGCCGCCGATATCTGCATTTACACCAATCACAACCGCACGATCGAAGAGTTGGAGTGCGTATGAGCGAAAAATCCTTAACCCCGCGCGAAATCGTCGCGGAACTCGACAAACATATCGTCGGTCAGGCGAAAGCCAAACGCGCCGTCGCAATCGCATTGCGCAATCGCTGGCGTCGCATGCAGCTCGATGATCGGCTGCGCGCGGAAATCACACCGAAAAATATTTTGATGATCGGCCCGACCGGCGTCGGTAAAACCGAAATCGCGCGTCGCCTCGCGAAAATCGCCGATGCGCCATTTATCAAAGTCGAAGCGACCAAATTCACCGAAGTCGGTTACGTCGGTCGTGATGTCGAATCGATGATTCGCGATCTGGTCGATGCTGCAATCAAAATGCAACGCGAGCGCGAAATGCAGAAAGTACAGGAACGCGCTGCCGATGCCGCCGAAGATCGCGTGCTCGACGCATTGTTGCCGGCAGCGCGCAGTTTTGGTTTCAACACTGAACCCGCTAGCGATCACGACACCAGCACGCGGCAGCTGTTTCGCAAGAAGCTGCGCGAAGGCGAACTCGACGATAAAGAAATCGAAATCGAAGTGTCATCGACACCGGTCGGCGTTGAAATCATGGCACCGCCCGGCATGGAAGAAATGACCAATCAATTGCAAAGCATGTTTTCGAATCTCGGCGCCGATCGCAAGAAGAAACGCCGGATGACGGTGAAAGCCGCGCTGAAAAAATTGCAGGAAGAGGAGGCGGGGAAACTCGTCAACGAAGAAGAATTGAAGGCGCGCGCGATTGCGTCGGTCGAACAAAACGGCATCGTGTTTCTCGATGAAATCGATAAGGTCTGTCGTCGCGGTGAAACCGCCGGCGCCGATGTATCGCGCGAAGGCGTGCAGCGCGATTTATTGCCGCTGATCGAAGGTTCGACCGTATCAACCAAGCACGGCATGATCAAAACCGATTACATTTTGTTTATCGCATCGGGCGCATTTCATTTGTCGAAGCCGTCCGATCTGATTCCGGAATTGCAGGGTCGCTTGCCGATTCGCGTCGAGCTCGATGCGCTGAAAAGCGAAGATTTCGTGCGCATTTTGACCGAGCCGGATGTATCTCTGACCGAGCAATATCAATCGCTACTCGCCACCGATGGGTTGGCGGCGCGCTTCACGGCGGATGGTATTCGGCGCATTGCGGAAATTGCGTGGGAAGTAAACGAGCGCACTGAAAATATCGGCGCGCGTCGTCTGCACACCGTGATCGAGCGATTGCTGGAAGAGGCATCATTTACGGCAAACGACGCTGAAAATAGCGAATTAGTTATCGATGGCGCATATGTCGATAAGCAACTCGGCGAACTCGCTCGCGATGAAGATCTGAGCCGCTTTATTTTATAAAGCTGTTTTATTTATTGAAGGAATTTTCCAATGATCGCCGCGCCATTTCGCGAGTATTCCACTGTTGTTCCGCCGGAATGGATCGACATGAACGATCACATGAATGCGCGTTACTACACGATCGTGATTTATAACGCGCATTCACTGTTCAGTCAGGCGATTGGTTTCACTGAGGACTACGTAAACACCCAGCGTTGCGGCAAATCGGTGGTGGAAAGCCATTTGGTGTACGAGCGCGAACTACGCGTCGGCGATCGCATTGAAGTCGCGTCGCGTTTGTTGGCGGTCGGCGAGAAACGTCTGCATTTCTATCATGAAGTATTTAATGCGGATAAAGGCCATCGCGCCGCAGTTGGTGAACAGCTCGATATTTATGTCGATCTGAATACGCGTCGAGCGGCGAATATTCCGACTGAATTTTTTGCGCATTTGAAATCAATCGCCGCAGAGCACGAAAAATTACCGGCACCGGATAAAATCGGCCGACACGTTACGATGGAGCGCCGCTGAGCGAATAATGATGACCGAAAAATCTCCCGTGCCGATCGGCATCGAATTGCACCGTCAATCAAAAACGCTCGATCTGAAATATCCGAATAACGAAAATTACACATTGAATTGCGAATACCTACGCGTATATTCGCCATCCGCTGAAGTGCGCGGTCATGGCGAAGGGCAGGAAACATTGCAGGTCGGCAAAATCAACGTAACGATCACGAATATTCAACCAGTCGGCAATTACGCGGTGCAGTTAACTTTCAGTGATGGCCACGATACCGGTTTATATTCGTGGGAATATCTGTACGAGCTTTGCACCCATCGACAACAGTACTGGGATGATTATTTAAAACGGCTGCATGACGCCGGCGCGAGCCGCGATCCGGAAGTGCAGGTGGTGCGGTTAAGGAGTTGATTGCAAAGCC
>CAMLJR010000210.1 GCA_946480345.1 uncultured Spongiibacteraceae bacterium | reverse complement strand
CGATGTGGATCGAAGGCGCTGACCAACGCGTCGTCGCCAATTTGGCGGTGTTATATGACCTGAAGAAGAAAGAAAACGGGGGCGCGAAATGGCTACCCGACGTGCGCCAGTGGTGGCGTAAAAGCGGTCGCGATTTGCAGACGCCTATCGACGGCGTGACCGGCGCGACCCGCGGCCCGGGTGAACATGCGTTCGATTTCAGCACCGCGAAAGCGCCGCTCGACAAGTTGCCGGCGGGGGAATACCAGCTGGTCGTAGAAGCCGCTCGCGAAGCCGGCGGTCGCGAAGTAGTACGAGTGCCCTTCAGCTGGTCGCCGAAAGCAAAGGCCGCCCCACCGGTAACGGTAAAGGGCAAGGAAGAAATCGATTCGGTATCGCTGCAAATCAAACCCTAGGGTTAACGGACATTAAGGAGATCGACATGAACCTCAAGTTTCGCAAATCGCTTCTCGCACTTTCTTTGGTTAGCCTGCTACCCGCCGCTGCGCACGCGCATCGTTCGTGGCTGCTGCCCTCTTCGAGCACCGTCGACGCCAAGGAAGCATGGGTCACGGTCGATGCGGCCATCTCGGAAAACCTGTTCGATGTCGACACGCGCGGCATGAAGCTGGACGGCCTGAGCATCACCGCGCCCGATGGCGCGACATTGACGCCGGATGCAACGTTTGAAGGCCGCCTGCGCACCACTATCGACGTGAAACTGGCGAAGCCCGGCACTTACAAAATCGCCCTCGCTGGTGAAAGCCTGATGGCGAACTACAAGCTCAACGGCGAGGCCAAGCGCTTCCGCGGCACGGCCGAAGCATTCGCCAAAGAAGTACCGGCCAATGCGCAGGATGTGCAGAAGACCGTCACCTACAGCCGCAACGAAACCTTCGTCACCGCCGGCACGCCCAGCGATACGGTGTTGAAAGCAACCAATGTCGGTCTCGAAATGGTTCCGCTTACGCATCCAACCGAACTGCGGCAGGGCGAAAAAGCCAGCTTTCGCTTTCTGATCGATGGCAAACCCGCTGCCAAACTGGGCTTCAGTTTCATTCCCGGCGGCGTGAAATATCGCGGCGTGCTCAATGAAATCCGGCTCGTGACCGATGAAAACGGCGTCGCTTCGGTAACCTGGCCTAATGCCGGCATGTACTGGGTAACTGCCGGTTGGCCGGCACGTCAGGAGGCCGCACCGGGTGAGCCGCGCGCGCCGCAACCGGCCCGGCGCTTGGCGTACTCGGCCACACTGGAAGTCTTGCCGCAGTAACCGATGACGCCTCTTTTGCTCTCTCTCGACGTGGCGCTATCTCCCGATGCAGTGCGTCTCGTAACCGCCGGCCTCGCGCTGGCGGTTTACGTATTGATGTGCCTGTTAATCGTGCGACGAGAGCGGATCAAGCGCAGTCGCACCACCCGTTTGTCGGCAGCTCCATCTAACGCGGCGGCCTCGTGGCGAATCGTGTTTGCGAGCCAGACCGGCAGCGCCGAAGAATTCGCTCGACTCACCGCCGACACCTTCCATCTGGCGGGCATCGGCGTGCAGTTGAATTCACTGTCCGAGCTGGATGCGGACACACTTGCACAGACGCAGCGGGCGCTGTTCATCGTCAGTACTTATGGCGAGGGCAATCCGCCCGACAACGCGGCGCTATTCGCGCAACGGCTAATGAATCGAACGCTGCCGCTCGCGCATCTGCATTACGGACTGCTCGCGCTGGGCGATCGAAGCTACGCCAATTTCTGCGGCTTCGGCGACGAGCTCGATGGCTGGTTAACGGCGCAAGGAGCGCAATCGTTATTTCCTCGCATCGAAGCCGATCGCTGCGATGCCCAAGCGATCGACGCGTGGTGGAGCCAACTCAGCCATCTTGCCGGCACCGATGATGCGCCCGATTGGCAGGGACCGGCCTTCACCCCGTGGCGACTTTCCGAGCGCCGGCATCTCAACCCTGGCAGCCAGGGCAACGGCGTGTTTCATCTCGAATTCGAGCCTTCTGAGGGGGCTGCTCTGCCCATTTGGGAAGCCGGCGATCTGGCGCAGATCCAGTTGCCGGCGGCGAGCGAACATCCCCGCGAATATTCGATCGCATCGCTACCGAGCGATGGCCGCATCCATCTGTTGGTACGCCAGCACCGTCAACCCGATGGCGAATACGGCGCGGTTTCGGGCTGGCTCACGCAACGATTGCCGGTTGGCGATGCAGTGCAGTTACGCTTGCGCCGGCACGATCGTTTTCGCATCGGCACCAACGCCGAACGACCACTCATTCTGATCGGCAACGGCAGCGGCATCGCGGGTTTGCGCGGGCATTTGAAAGCGCGCGCAGCCAACGGCGCGGGGCCGAACTGGCTGATCTTCGGTGAGCGTAATGGCGCCATCGACTATCACTACCGCGAGGAGCTGGAGATATGGCAGCGCGATGGGATTCTCGAAAAACTGGATGCCGTGTTTTCGCGCGACCAACCCGAGCGCCGCTATGTACAACAGCGGCTGCTTGAAGTCGGCGCCGAGGTCCGCGAGTGGATCAATCGCGGTGCCGCGATTTATGTCTGCGGCAGCCTGCGCGGAATGGCGGGCGGTGTCGATGAAGCACTTACCACCTTGCTCGGACAATCCGCGCTCGACGAACTCTCGCTCAGCGGACGCTATCGGCGCGACGTTTATTAACCAATCCCCTTTCCAACACCCAATTCCCTCTCACCTCGCCCGCTCTTTCCCGCGACGACTCGAAGAATAAGAAACAGTTCCATTAACAAATGATA
Source organism: uncultured Spongiibacteraceae bacterium (assembly GCA_946480345.1). The sequence continues at coordinate 939 of CAMLJR010000210.1, read as the reverse complement.
ATTGTTATCATTTGTATTCCGCTCGAATAGCCAGCTATTTCGTCGCTCGACTACCCGACGATAAGGCGCCAGCGAACTGTTTTTCTTTTTCATATTTTCAGGGGAAATCTTTCCACATGGCTCACATTCGTAATCGCAAGCATTCGAAGAAACTGACTCAGCAACGCTTTACCCAATCGCTACTGACCCTGGCCATGGCCGCGCCACTTGCCGCTCATGCCCAGCAGACAGAAAGCGAACAGACGCTGCGCCAAGTGAACGTTAAAAGCTCGGCTGAAGCACCGTTCAAAACAGAAACCTCGGCTAATGCCAAATACACTCAACCGCTGCTCGACACACCGCAAACGATCCAGGTAATCAAGAAAGAAGTGCTACAAGAGCAGGGCGCGGCGTCGCTGATGGAAGCGTTGCGCAACACCCCCGGCATCACGATGCAGCTCGGTGAAAACGGCAATACCTCGGCCGGCGATACCTTCCAGATGCGCGGCTTTTCAACTCAAACCTCAACGTTTATCGACGGCATCCGCGATCTCGGCGCGGTGACTCGCGACGTGTTCAACCTGGAACAAGTTGAAGTCGTGAAAGGCCCGGCGGGCGCGGATATCGGCCGTGGCGCCGCATCCGGCTACATCAACCTGATCACCAAACTGCCGACCCGCGATGGCAAGAACGGCGCGACTGTCGGCTATGGCACCGCCGATAAAAAACGTATCACGGCCGACCTCAATGAAGCCTTCGGCGAAACCGGTGCCGTGCGCCTGAACCTGATGGGTGCCGACGGTGAAGTCGACGAGCGCGATGTGGTCGAAAACAAGAGTTTCGCGGTCGCGCCATCGATTGCACTGGGTCTCGGCACGCCGACCCGCACCTATCTGTACACACAACACGTGCGACAGAACAACATCCCGGACGGTGGTATTCCGACGATTGGGTTTGATG
>CAMLJR010000209.1 GCA_946480345.1 uncultured Spongiibacteraceae bacterium | reverse complement strand
TCACGGAGCAGATCGAACGCGATGGCCAGCGCATAACGCGCTTCGAGTTCGTGCGATAAAAATAATAAAAAATGCGATTTTTTCGTCGTCTTTCGCGCCACAGTCAAGGTGTTAGATGGCGTCGGCAAGATTTATTTGCTCATTCTTCATGGGTTTGGGCGGACGATTATTTTTGCGATCGATAAAGCATTTCTGACATGTTCGTCATCATCACGCTCTTGAATGATCATGGCGATTGCGCGTAAATAAAAAGGAACAGCCAATAACAATAACGTGCGCTGCGGGGAGCCATCCTGAATGTCGATCGCGCTGTGTGACCCTCAATACGAAAAACTGCTCGGTCTGCTGTATGAAGGTGCGACCGAGGAGCAGCCCTTTACGCGTTTTCTCGACGGTCTGCGCGAATGGCTGTTGGCGGACCGCGCGACCATGCTGGTCGAACGCCAGCGCCGTGATTGGCCTGGGGTGATTTTTTCCGCCGACGGCAAATCCGAACGCATTCGCCATTACCGCAATATGTTTGCGCAAGACCCCTTCAAAGATCTGCCGGCTGGGCAGGTGGTGACGCTGTGCGAGTATCTGGGAGGCGCCGAGTTCGAGCGTTCGGCTTTCATGGAGGAATTTATGCGTCCGCACGGCATGCTGCATGTCCTCGGTGCCGATGTCATCGAGCCGACCGGAATTCGCGTGCGTCTGCGCGTTAGCCGATTTGCCGGGCGCGAGGATTTCGGCGTGGACGAAAAAGCGCGGCTGGCGCCGTTGCTGGCGCACGTCGAGCGTGTAATGGCGTTGTTCATCCGCCTCGCCAACGCCGAGACCGAGCTTGAATTATTCGAAGGGGTTTTGACACGGCTCGCGGTGGCGACGGTCGTAATCGACCGCGATTGCCGCATCCTGCACGCGAGCCCACTGGCCAATGAATTGCTGGCCGAAGGCGATGCGCTCTACAGCGAACGCGGCGTGTTGAAAATTGCCGGCAGCGCGAATCAGACCAAAGCGCTAGTGCAGGCAGCAATCGATATTGCCGATGCCGAGGTGCCGCAGCCATCGCCGCTCGAAACCCGCTTTCTGCATTGCACGCGCGGCAGCAGCCATCTCGGATTGCAGATCCGGCCAGTGCCGCCGTCGTCCAAACTCGATGCGCCGCTGCGCGGCACCGCGCTGGTGATTATTCTCGACCCCGATCGCGATGTGGCGCCGCCGCCGGAAATGCTGCGTCAGCTGTACGGTTTTACCCGCGCCGAAGCGGAGCTCGCCGCACTGATGGGGCGAGGCTTCAATCTCGACGAAGCCAGCGATGTGCTCGATATCAGCAAACACACCGGCCGGGCACATCTGCGTGCGATTTATTCGAAAACCGGCGCGACTCGCCAGAGCGAACTGGTACGGATGGTGTTGCGGTCGGTCGACGAATTCGAATCCCGTCACTAGAGCAGCCACTCAAGCGGTTAACGCTCGATATTTTGTCGCGCGCGGCATCGCCCTCGCTTCAGCAACTTCGGACTTTCATCTAGGCGAAACAGCCTAGGCGCCGCGGTGGATGTTTTTGCCGCTCTCCGGCGGCAATCTGGCCACCATGCGGAAGCGCCATGCGATTCCCCGAATAACAATAATCCGATCAATGTCTCAGCGCGCGATACGCCCTGTGCGCACGCTTGAGCGCTGTACGAGAGGCATGTCATGCCACTGGATTCCACTGTCGCCGCGCTGCTCGGCAAGCGCAAAGCTCTCGCGATCGAGGATACGACGATCGCCGAATTCCGGACTTATGTGCATAAGGTTTCGACTGCGCGCGGGCCGCTCGATGTGCCGCTGGCGTCGATCATGGATCGCGACATTCCCGGCCCGGGCGGCGCGTTGCCGGTGCGTATTTATACCCCGCAGGGCCGGGGGCCATTTCCATTGCTGGTGTATTTCCACGGCGGTGGCTGGGTCGTCGGCAACCTCGACACGCAGGATTCCATCTGTCGCGGGCTGTGTGCGGCCGCGGGCTGCATCGTGTTGTCGGTGGATTACCGGCTGGCGCCCGAACATAAATTTCCTGCCGCGCACGAAGATTGTTACGCCGCTACCTATTGGGCGTTTAACCATGCGGCGTCGTTCGGTGCCGATCCGTTGCGCATTGCCGTCGGCGGCGACAGCGCCGGTGCGGTGCTGGCCGCCGGCGTCGCGTTGCGCGCGCGCGATCAGGATGGCCCGCCGCTGCGTGCGCAATTGTTGATTTACGGCAGCATGACGTATCCCTCGGAACCGACGGCGTCGTTGGTCGAGTTTGCCGACGGCCCGATCCTGACGCGCGAAAGCTCGCTGCGCTTCTGGAACCTGTATCTCACCGACCCTGCGATCGAACAGGAGCATCCGCTGGTATCGCCGCTGCGCGCCTCCAATCATCGCGGCCTGCCGCCGGCGTTTATCGGCACCGCCGAATGCGATCCATCGCGCGACGGTGCTGAAGCGTATGCGGTGGTATTGCGCGCCGCCGATGTCACCGTCGAACAGCGTCGTTACGACGGTATGTGCCATGGTTTCTACAACTGGGCCGATATCGTGCCGCAGGCGCGCCTTGCCATCGATGAGGCGGCGCTATGGTTGCGTCAGCGTATGACGCGCCATTTCAACGCCGTTGCACGCGCGGTAGACGCGTAAATGCAAACCATCGAACGGGTGTTTGGCGGCGGCGTGGCGGTGATTACCGGCGCCGGCAGTGGCATCGGCGAAGGCTTGGCAAAACTGGCTGCACGCATCGGTATGCGTGTCGTGCTGGCCGATATTTCGGTTGCGGATCTCGATCGTGTCAGCGCCGATATCAAAAATTCGGGCGGAGAAGCGCTGGCAGTGCCAACCGATGTAGCGCAACCGGAAGCGCTCGAACGACTCGCCGCGCGCACGCATGAGCAGTTCGGCGATGTGCGGCTGCTGATCAACAACGCCGGCATCGAAGCCATTGGCTTTTCCTGGGAGTTGAGCGCGCAGCAGTGGCAGCGCGCACTGACCATCAACGTGCACGGCGTTGTACACGGTGTGCGTGCTTTTGCACCGCGCATGTTGGCCGCCGGACAGCCGGCGTGGATCGCAAATACGTCATCGACCGGTGCGTTGAACATGCTGCCGCTGCAATCGGCGTATGTGATGGGCAAGCACGCGGTGCAATCGTTTACCGAATGTCTGGCGCTCGAAATGCAGTTGAAGAAGGCTCCGATCACCGTCAGCGCGATCGTGCCGGGGCCGGTCAATTCGCAGATGTTTGCAGCGCCGGAAACCGCGCGCGCCGATGCCGATCCCGACGTCGCGGCGCATCTCGAATTAATGCGTGCCTATCTGGCGCGGCAAGGAATCGCGCCGGACGAAGCCGCGCGGCGCATTTTTGCAGGTCTTGCGGCGCGCGAATTCTGGATATCGACGCATCCCGATATCAGCGCCGAGGTGGCGCGTCGGCGCGCAAATTATCTCGTCGAGCTGGCGCCACCACGGATGCCACCGCTACGCGCCGCGCAAATCAATCAATCCGAATAAATCGATGCCAGGAGTCTTATCGATGTCAGATCCCGCCACCGCCTCACCCCGTCTGCTGGCCGGTAAGACTGCTCTGATCACCGGCGCCAGTCGCGGTATCGGTAAAGCCATTGCCTTGCGGTTGGCAAAAGAAGGAGCCAATATTGTAGTAGCAGCTAAAAGTGTTACGGAAGACCCACGGCTCGGAGGAACAATTTATACT
>CAMLJR010000208.1 GCA_946480345.1 uncultured Spongiibacteraceae bacterium | reverse complement strand
GCCGAGAATTTCCTGATACGCCCCTACCATGAAGATACCAATCAGCTGTGGACTGCCTTCGCTATAGCGCGGCAGCGGCAGGGTGGGTTCGATACCTTCGCCATCGACGTATTTATCGATTTTGCCATCGGAGTCGCAGGTGATGTCCTGCAAAATTCCACGTCGCTCGGGTGCGCGATCGAGATGATCAAGCGGCAAGACCGGAAACACCTGGTCGATAGCCCAAGCATCGGGCAGCGATTGAAATAATGAGAAATTGCAAAATAATTTCTCGGCGAGTAATTCGTTTAGCTCGTCGAGAATTTCGTTGTGTACGCCGGGATTGTTACCGAGAATTTCGCGTACCTTGTAACAGGTGGCGAAATAGATTTCCTCGATCCGCGCCCATTGCTCGATATTGATTTGTCCGAGCACGTACATGCTTTTGGCTTCGCTGAGATAATGCACCGCATCGTGATACGTTTCGAGCGCTGTGCGTTTCGAAATATTGCTGTAGCCATGCCACATGTCGCGCAGAATCGTCGGTTCGTCGTCCTGGGGTTCGGGCGGCGGCGTTGCACCGGGTGCCGGTTCGCTTTCGATGACATTGGTAATCAGCACGGCGTGATGAGCGGTTAGTGCGCGGCCCGATTCGGAAATGATATTCGGATGCGGAAGATCGCGTTCCGCGCAAATATCGGCGAGCGCGGCGACAACCTTATTCGCGTATTCCTGCATCGAATAATTCGCCGAGCAATACGAACGCGAACTGGTGCCTTCGTAATCGACACCGAGGCCACCGCCGACATCGATCCATTCGATTGGCACGCCGAGATCGTGCAGCTCGGAGTAATAGCGCGCGCATTCGCGCAGCGCGCGCTGAATATCGCGAATATTCGCGAGTTGCGAACCGAGGTGATAATGCACGAGTTGTAGCGACGACAATTGATCTTCCGCGCGCAGCGTTTTAATCATCGCGAGTGTCTGGCTTGCAGATAAACCGAATTTGGATTTTTCGCCGCCCGAGTTTTGCCATTTTCCGGCACCGACCGAAGCCAACCGCACGCGCACGCCGAGGCGCGGTTGTACACCCATCTTGCGCGCTTCGTTGAGTACGAGATTTAGCTCGGACGGTTTTTCGATCACGATAAAAACGCGATGACCCACCTGTTCGGCAATCAACGCGGTGCGAATGTATTCGCGATCTTTATAGCCATTGCAGACGATCACCGCGCCGGGTCTGGCAATCGCGAGCACCGCCATTAATTCGGGTTTGGAGCCGGCTTCGAGACCGAACCGTTCAGGACCGCCGGACTTCAATAATTGTTCGACGACATCGCGCTGCTGATTCACTTTGATCGGATATACCGCGACATATTTACCGCGGTATTCCAGGCGTGCATTTGCTGTGGCGAAGGCTTTGCAGAGTCGATCGACACGGTCATGCAAAATATCGTTGAAACGCACCAGCAAGGGAGCGGGCATTCCGCGCGCTTCCATTTGTGCGACGAGTTCGCTAAGGCTGATACTGAAATCAGGTCGATCCGGATCCGGCTTGGCGATAATCGCTCCGCTGTCGTCGATGTCGAAATAGCCGGAGCTCCATTGCGCGATATTGTAGAGTTCGCGGCTGTCGTCGATCGTCCAGCTCATCTGTAACCTCGCGAATTTTCCATGCATTTGTATCCGCACTTTAACAATGTTTGGATATGGCGGCGATGCTTTATCTCGTTGACGTTGCGCCATTTAAGAGACGAACTTTTCCTGTTGAGCGTCAGTCCAATCGCGTTGAAGCTTTTCGCTTTTATAGATTGCTATTAGGTTGTTAAAGATTGTTACAAGCGCAGCACGGGTGTTAAATGCGCTCATATTGCTCACGTTGAGGATGATTCCATGATTAAAAATCTACTGGTCGCAGCGATGATCGGCATTTCGGTATTCACGCTTGGCGGTTGCGTGACTAGCAAGAAAGGGGATGTTTACTCGCGCGAAGATGCACGCACGCCGCAAGTCGTGCGAATGGGAACCGTCGAATCGCTGCGTCCGGTGCAGCTCGAAGGTACCAAAACCCCAATTGGAGCAGGCGCTGGCGCAGTGGTCGGCGGCATCGCTGGTAGCACTGTTGGCGGCGGCAGAGGCAGTGCGGTCGCAGCGGTGATCGGTGCCGTCGCGGGTGGCTTGCTTGGCGCTGCAACCGAAGAGGGCATGACACGTACGCAAGCAGTCGAAATCACCGTGCAGGAAGACAATGGTCCGACGCGCGCGTACGTACAGGAAATCAGCGAAGGCGAAGTGTTTAAAGTCGGCGATCGCGTGCGCATTACGATGGTTAACGGCAATGCTCGCGTAGCTCGCACGTACTGAGAAGTATTAAAGCCAAAAACAAAAACCGGCTTCGGCCGGTTTTTTTATTGCTCGGATTTTTCGCGGAAGGTTAGTACAGAAGATATTTCGCCCGCATTTGCATGAAACGATCGAGCGGATCCTGCCAGCTCGACACAATCGCGCGCGGATCCTCACCGTCTCTGATGGCACTGAGCACCGAGCGCTTACCGATCATGCCGAGTGTATCGCCGAGACGGAATTTATCCGGATACAGCCGATACAGCGCGCTGGTAATTTCGACACCGAGCGCAGGTGCATCGAGCCGATTGCGGTCTTTCAGTACAACCCGCACGCCGCCGCAACGTTGCTTGTGATAAGGGTTATCGAGCGGCGTAAATGTCGTCGCGATAAATTCCACGCCGGCGATTTTGCGTTTGTTCAAATACGCCGCGAGTTTTTTGCTGTCGATCCACGGCGCGCCGAAAATTTCGAAGGGCGATGGTGTGCCGCGACCGACACTGATATTGGCGCCTTCAACCAAAGCAACGCCCGGATACAGCGCTGTTTGCGTTAACGAGCGCAAATTGGGCGAAGGGTTAACCCAGTTCAAGCCCATTTCGTCGTACCAGTCGGTGCGCTGGTAGCCGTTCATTTTGATGACGTGCAGTTTGGCGCCGATACGATTTTCGTTATTGAACATCAGCGCGAGTTCGCCGGGCGTCATGCCGTAACGTATCGGCAGTGGGAAATACGCGGTGAATGAACGGATATTGTCGTCGAGCAGGGGACCTTGCACGCGGTCGCCGCCGATTGGCACCGGGCGGTCGAGCACATAGAAATCGATACCGGCTGCCGAGGCGGCTTCCATCGCATACGCCAGCGTGGTGATGTAGGTGTAGAAACGCACGCCGATGTCCTGAATATCGAACACCAGCGCATCGAGGCCCTGCAGCATGTCGGGCGTCGGTCGCAGCGTTTTTCCGTACAGGCTGTGTACCGGCAGGCCGGTGGCGGGATCAATCGACGACGCGACTTTCGCATCGACATTGCCGTACAACCCATGCTCGGGACTGAACAGCGCCGCCAGCTGAACGCCGGGAGTGTGCTGCAGCAATTGCACCGCGTGGCGACCGAATGCGTCACGCCCGGAGTGGTTCGTAATCAGACCGACGCGTTTGCCTTTGAGCGGCGCAAATTGCTCGGCGGCGAGCATATCGAGACCGCTGCGCACCGGTGGTGCGGATTTGGCAATTGATTCGATGGCTGTGGCCACTGAATCCATGGCTGGTCGAAGCGTGCTGTCTGATTCGGTAGCGGCGCGGTTGATGGCGCTGGCGAGCAGATCGGCAACGCCGCTGCGCAACGGGCCGACATTGCCTTTGTTATCGGGCCCTTTGTTGGCTGGCTCTTTGTTAG
>CAMLJR010000207.1 GCA_946480345.1 uncultured Spongiibacteraceae bacterium | reverse complement strand
CAGCGATCTTTTTATCGATCACTTCCTTTTTGCGCTGCATGCGCTGCTTGTGGCGTTGTTCAGTGGAGAGATCGCGTGAATCTTTGTCAGTCATGTTGGATACCAATAAAAAAGGGCGCACACGGCGCCCGAAGTCTAACGCAGATGAACGTAATCGTTAGAAATGGAAGCGAGCGCCGGCGTAGATAGCCGATTTCGGTACGTTATACGTTTCCACTTCTTGATAGTCGTCGCGTAATAGATTTTCGCCGCGTACATACAGATCGAGTTGCGAACTAACCGCCCAGTTCACGCTCGCCGATAAGGTATTGTAATCGTCGAGCTTGACGCGAGGTGTACCAAAGTCTTCCGCATCTTTAACCGCACGTAAATTCATATGAAGCGCGATTTTTTCGAAAGGCTGCGCGTCGAAACCAATATTGCCGATATGACGCGGGCGGCGTAACCGTTGATCGCCATTCGGGTCTTCGGTGTCGTTATAGGTGTAATTGGTGACAATGCGAAATGCGCTGCTTACAGGGTAAATGCCCGTCATTTCAACGCCTCGAGACTGCGTGCGGCCCACGTCCTGAAGATAACCGCTGTAGTTGGCTATATCGAAGTCGATGGCATCCTTAATCTCCTGGTCAAAATAAACGACCTCTACATATGCACCATTCTGCCAGCGGTATTCGAAACCTGCGTCGAAGCCTTTACTCGTTTCTTCCGTTAATTTGGTGGTGCTTGCCGGCGGCATTGCCCACGAACTGGCGTTATACGCAATCTCGTACAGGCTCGGTGAGCGGAAACCTGTGCCGTAACTTGATTTCAATTTCAGCGAGTCGCCGCCCAAATCAAACACGTATGCAGCACTAACGCGATAGCTGGTGTGTTCACCGAAATCGTCGTTGTTGTCATGACGCAAGCCGGCTGTATAAAAAAAGCTGTCGGCAGCTTTGCCCTGCCATTCTGCATAAACGCCGAGCTGATCCCGCTCTTTGTTGCGCTCACCTTCTTGCTTCAGCTGTTCTTCCTTAAGGTCGGCACCGTATACGATATCTCCGATATCCGTAAGGCGAAAAATGCCTTTGTATTGCGCTTCATCAATGATGCCGTTGTACTCATCTCCAGCGGCGCCGTTGGCGAAATCTTGACGCGTGCTGTCAGAACGCTGCACAGCGAATGTTTGCGACATCCAATCGATGTCATAGGTGAGGCTGGCACGATAGGCAATTAAATCGTAGTCATTAACATAACGTTGATTGGAGTTAAATCCGTCGTATTCGTTTTCAGCGCGCACATTGCGCACGGTCGCCTCTGCGCGCAATTCGTCAGTAATGTTGAAACCGCCATTGAAATGCAGCGTAGTATTCAGATAGCCATCATCGTCGCGCAGAACATTGTCACTGCTGCGTGCATTGAAGCCGTCAGTATCGAAATGAGTTGCCGAGAGCGAATAATCGGCGACGTCATTTTTGCCGCGAACATTCGCAAATAAATTACGTGTGTCGAAACGGCCGTATTCGATGGCGGCATCGGCCGCAAAGGGCTCGCGCGCTCGACGTGTTGTAATGTTGACGATACCGCCGGCGTCCGCGCCGTACATCATTCCCTGCGGGCCGCGTAACACTTCGATGCGTTCAATGCCGCCGCTCATCAAATCTTCGAAGCGAGGCGATACCTGCGGTGCTGTTGTATCGGAGATGTTCATGCCGTCGATCAACACCAGCGTGCGATAAGATTCCTCACCGCGAATACGCAGAGCGGTAGTTTTGCCGATGCCGCCATTGCTGGAGACGTTTATACCGGGCAGATTGCGTAACACATCAGCAGCGGTGGTTTGACCGCTAGCTGCAATTTCTTCTGCATTCAGTACAGAAATCGATGCGGCAACCTCGCGCAGTGGCACCGCTTGGCGATTGGCGGTAACGACTTGCGTATCGAGCGAAGTCGATGGCGCAAGATAATTCACCGGCGCGTCGCTATCTTTCAGGTCGGCTAGAACAGGCTGTATAGAAATAAGATTAAGCGCGGCGATTGCGCTGCACAGTATTTTTTTCTGAGCGAGAACGGAATTTCTTTGCATGGGAATAAACCTCAATTCGTCGGACAAAACGAACGAGGGAGAGCAGCAAGTGGGAACAACACAGCGGGAGTTGCAGCCACCGATGACGCCCTCCGCATCATCGTAGTTCGGTCTCAAACCCGAAGGGTTTGTACAAGACCATTTACGGCAATTGGCTGGTATCGGGCTTTCGATGTCCTATAAATCAGGATCGATTACCGTTGCGGGGGCAGCGTTGGCTTTGCTAATTCCAAATGGCTTGGAGAGCGCACCAGACTTCCCATTCAACTCATCCAACTCCTGTCACGAGTGATGAGCACCTATTGCAGTGGGCGGCACTGTACGGATGCGCCTTATAGGTGTCAAGGTGAAAGGGGGGTGTCAAGGCGAAGGGGAGGGCGTCAAGGTGAGGGTGCTTTCATCGCCGCGACCAAGGCGGCGTGATCCGGGCACGCAATTCCATATTGTTGCGCCCGCTGCACAATGAATCCGTTGATGAAATCGATTTCGGTCGGGCGTTTCGCCAGCCGGTCTTGCAGCATCGACGAACGATTCTGCGCGGTAGCATGAATAACGTCATAAACTGCCGCGCGGCATTGTTCGAGTGTTAGATTTTTTCCATCAGCGCTCGCGACCTCGACAAATTCAATACATAGATTCGTAATCGTCGAATCGATATTCGGTAGCTGCAGCAGTTCGCCATTGCGGCATTCATACAATGCGGTCAACGGGTTGATGATGCTGTTCACTGCGAGCTTCAGCCACAGTCGCTGCTCTATGTCGTCGATAACATCAATTGCCAGCTCGCAACGCAGCGATTCAGCGACACGTTGCGCAATGGGATTTTGCGATGAATCGATAGCGCCAATCACAGTGCTGCCGTGGCCTGCATGGATCACCTGAAAGCGCTGCGTTTGATACGCGCCCTCCGTGCTGATCGCATGCAGGAAAATTGCACCGGGAATTTCGTGCTGCAGAAGTTCGCGAACGCCCATGCCATTTTGTAGTAGAACGATCACAGCGCGCGAAGCCAAGTGCGGTTTGATCGCCCGAACTGCATCCAGTGTTTGCTGTGCTTTCGTGCAAATCAATAAATGCTGAATCGGTTCTTGTATTTCGGGTGGGGTGTCAGCGGCTATCGCGGTTAATTGTTTGTCGTTGCCGCGCTGCAAACAAATGCCGCCGCTGCGATGCAGCTGATCGAGCGAAGATGCATCGCGCAGTAATAAGCGCACATCGCATCCGGCATGACGCAAATAGGCCGCATAAAGACAACCGAGCGAGCCTGCGCCGAGCAGATACCACGGTGTCAGGGGCCAAGAGGATTGTGTCGCCATGCCAGTTCCGGTCGAGTGATATTGCGGACGAGCGAGCATGGTAATATTGCCCGCCGCGAATTGTAATTACTCCAGCGTGCCAACTGTTTTAGCGAGGAATCCCATGCCGTCATTCGATGTTGTTTCAGAAGTCGATTTGCATCAATTTACCAATGCGGTCGATCAGGCCAGTCGCGTTATCGAAACACGCTTCGATTTCAAAGGCATCGATGCCAAATTCGAGCGCGATAAATTAAATGTAACCATGCTTGCTGAAGCGGATTTTCAGCTCGATCAAATGGAAGACATGCTTCGCGGCAGTTTGATTAAATGCAAAATCGATCCGCTTGCGATGGAGGTAGGGGACCTGCAACCGAC
>CAMLJR010000206.1 GCA_946480345.1 uncultured Spongiibacteraceae bacterium | reverse complement strand
TTGGCATCGGAAATCGCGTGGACCGGTGTATCGGTTTGCGCGCGATTCGAGATCACGATAAGCATCGTGCGTTCGCGCAGCTGTAAAGAATTGGCCAAGTCGGTGTGATTTATTACCGTCCGACGGGCTCTTCGGCGATGGGTAATATTTCACACGGTTGTAGTACGTAAATGCACAGCGGCAAGTTGGCGAAAACTCGTATGTTGATCTCGACCGCACAAGGTTGGATCGATCGCAACGGAGTCGCAGCATGAACGTCAATCGGGCAATTGGCAGGCAGAATCACAACAAAACAATTTCTATTGCCGGCAACGCATATGTCATCGATCGCATTGCGTCGGATAAATCGACATATGTCGCGCCAGCTGTTGATAGCACCGCAAAAATTATTACCGGTCAGATATTGGCGTTGTACGACGATACTGAACAATCCGTCGCCGGGGTGCAGGTTGATCTGTACGCGGTGAGTTCGTTGAACGATGTGGCCGACGATTTACCGCCGGAATTACTGACGCATTGCAGAATGTTGTTGCTCGATAAACCCGCACCGGTCGATTTATACAGCGAGCTTGCCGACACGCCATTGATCGATTTTGATGACATTTTGCGATTGCCCGAAATTCCCGGCTACGAAATGCTCGTCGCCGCTGCGAAATCGCACGACGACGCATCGTTCAAGCAGCAGCTGCGCAACAATCCGACCATTTTTCGCCGCTTGCTTTGCTACTACCACCCGGGCCTTTTTTGCGATGTGTGCAGCACCAGCGTAATCACCGATGCGAACGGAAGCTTTCGATTCACCGTACCGCAAAGCGCGAACGCGGACGAGCAGGTGGGTTATCGATTCGCTGTACGCCGGCCGATTTCCAGCAGCCTTTACGTCATGCTTTACGACCCGTCGCCGGCTGCGTGGTACACGCGCTGGGATTGGTCGGATACCGATAACGTCGTGTTGCGCACGCGTCATCCGTTTGCAGTGCGTGTGCAACCGCCGATGTAGTTTGCCGCTGCTTCGATTCCAGCGTGTTTTCGAATTTTTGCCCATCCATCCCCGTTCTATTTAAACCGCCGGCTATAAATCGATAAACCGCACAAAACGGCGTATCGAAAAAACTAAAACGGCGGCGCCGATAGATAAATAAATGGAGACTCCATCATGGAAAATGAGTTGAAAGTGGAAGGGCCTTTAACAATAGAAAGCTATTGGAAATCAGAAAATTATCTGAAACTGGATCATGTCATCGATATTGCGCGTCCGGCGCTGCTCGATTACATCAAACTGCATTTTCACCACGCGCGTATTTTGTTCGTCGTCGATACCGAAATCAGCTTGTCGCCAGGTGCGTCGGCATTCGGCGTCGAACGCGTGATTCGTTTGCTGCGCGAAACCACGGTCGGTTGCATGCATTTTCACGTCGACATCGGTGTGCGTTCGAATGCATCGTTCAGCGTTGTGGCGAGTCCGACGGGTACGAATCCCAAATATCAGGGATTTCGTTTTAACAGCACGCTGCCCGATGGCTCGCATGTTCTCGATCATTACGACGAAGTATGGTGTTTCGGTTTCAAGCCGGATAATTTCGGTGCGAGCGATGCCAATATCAATTCACCCGCCGCATTGCCCGCCAGCGATGCAGAGCTTGCGGTATTAACGACGTGGATGAATAACGGCGGCGGCGTTTTTGCGACAGGCGATCACGATTATCTCGGCGCATCGATGTGCCACCGTATTCCACGTGTCGGTACGATGCGCGCGTGGACTAACGCGCAACATGTACCGCCGATTGGCGGAGCCGCGCGTATCGACACCAATCGCCCGGCGAATGCTGCAGAAATGGCGGGCGCCGAAGTGATCGAGTTCGACCGTCAGAGCGATGCGTTACCGCAGCGAATCGATTGGGTGCCGTGGATGTGGTTTTATCATCACCCGTGGCCAACGCACTTCGGCCATGTGCATAAACGGCCGCATCCGGTGTTGTGCCATCCGACGCTCGGCCCAATCAATGTGATGCCCGATCATCCGCACGAAGGCGCGGTCTTCGATCACGCGCCGCAGCCCGATATCGGCCTGTCGGCAATTACGTTGACGAATACCTACAATTTTGGCGGCGGCGTCAACGGCGACGAATATCCTACTTCCGGTGCAGTGCAGCCGTTACCGATGGTTATTGCGCACGGCCGCACATTGGCCGCGCCACCATTACTACCGGAAAAAGGGGCTTCGCCGGCCAAGCGTTTTGCGATGATCAGTGTGTACGACGGGCATCGCGCCGATGTGGGACGCGTTGCGACCGATTCGACGTGGCATCACTGGATGAATATAAATCTGACCGGGCTGGAAGCTGCTGGCGGCGATAACTGGGAAAAAATAAAACGCTATTTCCTCAATCTCGCGGTGTGGCTCGCGCCGTCGCATATTCCTCGGCACTGTTTTCATTTCCATGTGCTCGAAAGTTTTTATTCGTATCCGGGCATCGAAGAATTTCATCCGAAAGCCAATTTGTTCGACATGGGTCTGAGCTTCCGCCATCGTTTGTTGCGAATTTATGGCCCATGCTGGGTCACGCAATTCGTGTGGGATCTTGTCGGACGTCTCGATATTAAATTGCGCGAGCGTTTAATCGAACGTTATTCGGTGGTGCCGATGCCGAAGCGACCTTTTCCGCCGCGCCCAGAGCCTTGTCTCACGTGTCCCGCTCCGGAATTTTTCGAGATCGCCGTGTTGGGCGGCGCGATACATGCAGCGGCGGAACAGATTTACGCCAATGCGGGCGGCATCGAGGCAAGCATCGAGCATCTACGCAAAATCGATCCCGAAAAAATGGAGCGACATTTACGCGTCGGTGTCGCGAGAGGCATGCGAGAAGTTCAAGCGATGTATGCGGATTCGCGTGCGAAGTCAGAACAGCTGCTCGGCGAGGCGGTGAAACTGCAATAGCTATCCCATCAAGTCATTAAATGAGATGAACCCATGTGTTGTCGTCAGGCGGCACGTGGGTTTTCTATTTAACTCCGCTTTATATTTCCACCTGTCGCTCTGTATTCCGAAAATCCATTTTTGATGAGCACTGGTTCGCGTGTTGTCCGCGTGAACCGTCGTCATGGTGGTGCCAAAGCAGGGTTGTCGTTAACATCGCCTCGTTGCGCGCTTGGTCGCAGTGATGCGGCAGGGATGTCATGCGCGGAAATGTAATTTCGCGATAAGAAAATTCACAAGGGGAAATGCAATGAATGCTTCATATTCTGTGAAAAACGCCAGTGGTAAAAAACTGATATTCGCTCTATTGATGATTTCTGGCTTATCGGCATGCAGCAAAGAAGAAAAGCCGACTAATCCGGATACACAGCCCGCGCAGGAATTTTCATTTACGTTCGATGCGCGCGGAGAAGTAGTCGGAAAAGACAGCAAAGGTCTGCCGATTGGCGAACAGTGCAGTGCTGATCCAAGAGCGAAAGATGTTTGTCCCTTTTTTCGTCAAGGCCACAAAATTCAACTCGAACAAGCCGCCAATATTTTTATCGCGAGATATAGCGGTAGCCCGCAATGCGTCGCCATGATAATTAATGGCAGATGGTATGTATTACCCAGTGCCGCGTATTGCAATCAATAACATCTGATTGAATTGCACCGCCAACAGCCCGCATAAAAGCGGGCTGTTAATTTTCAGCTTGCGACTCAGTAAGTGAACTTCACTCCTAATAATACTGTTCGCTCCGGGATATACATGGCGATCCGCGGGCTTCGATCAAACAGCGATGTGCTCTGATAGTTAAACGATTGATTAAATA
>CAMLJR010000205.1 GCA_946480345.1 uncultured Spongiibacteraceae bacterium | reverse complement strand
AATGATTCTTTCGATCGATCAATAATTCGGTGTAGCGTGTCGGCAAAATTCCGCTAGGTCCGGTCAATCCGAAAAAGCTCACACACAGGTCCAGCAATTCCTCGTCAGCGATGTCCTTTTTTTCCGAGAGCGCCACCAATTCACTCGCTGGAAATGTCAGCGATGCGGGGGTACGAAAACGAACGTTAGCGGGCAGCGAGTCGGTGATCGGAATGCCGCGATTTAATGCATCGAGTGCGAGTACCCGAATTGCCTGACGGAAAGTAAACCGCCAGGGTTCAGCGCGAATTTGCTGAACAAGATCAATATATCCGGCATCGTTAGAGTTCGCGGGGAGACCGGAAGGGACGATGCCTGTCGATGGCTGCGGTAAATTCATTGGCTAATATCCAGGCTTATACGAGCGGCGCATCGCCGCTCCGCGCCGGCCATGCAAACACATCGTCGCCGCGTTGCGTCGTATGCACATGCATTTGGATGAAGCTGTTGGGCGCGCAATAAAGGCCAAAAAATCGTTCGAGTACGCTGCTGAATAAATAAGCACCGGTGCCGATGAATTCATCTTCGTTCAATGTGATCTCAATCTTGGTGCCGCGCACGAATCCATGCAGAAGGTTGCCTCCCACGCGCGCGAGCGCTGGTTTGCTCGATAATTGTTGCAGCGCACGAATTTGCCGAATATTTGCTGGATCGTCTGCGAAGTTATAGAGCATCAGCATTTCCTGTAATGCCGATTTACCGTCTGCAACCAGCGATAAAACATTCAGCGACAAATGCGAAATCAATCGCCACTGCAAGCCTTGTTTCGCCGGCGGCCTTACTGCGCGGCTGGGTTTGCGCAGGGGGCGCACGCGCTGAACAACGGAATGGCCCGGAATATGATAAAGCGGAGCATTGCCACCGAACGGCAGCTGCTCTGGGCTATCGCGATTGCTGCATGTGCAGATAATGCTAAGCGTTTCACTTTCAGGTCGCGCGCTTTGAAAATTCAAATCCACTAAAGAGAGCAAAACGTCGGTGCCGTTATCGAACTCGTGGATCGAATGTTCACGCGTTGAATACCAGTACACACTTTGCGTCTCGAATGCAGAACAATGGTGTGTGGAATAAAGTGGCTGGATTTCGTGTGTGGTTTCAGTTTTTCCGGCTTTATCGACCTGCATGACGGAATCGATCGATATAACTTCATATGCCAAAGGACGGCGCGCATCCGGAATGACAGGGTATTCATTCGATAAATGATCGAGGCGGATCGGATCGGCACCGCGTTTGAATAAATTAATGGCCGGCGTGCAGAATAATTTAAAATTATCCGCAGAAATATCGGCCATAAAGCGTTGATATCGGTTTGACTCACGAATGTTATCGAACCAGATTCGAAGGCGCAGTGTGCGGCCTTGAATTTTCTTTAGCGCGTCGCGCAATTCAATAACATCGAAGAACAGGAATTTCTCTGGATAGCAAAAATACTCTGTGAGCAGTCGATAGCCGGGCAGCGAGCGGGCGTCATAATCGAGGAGCGCCTCATCGGGAGAGAATCCAACCGGTTGCACACATTTCGGTTCGAGCGAAGCAATGATCGGTGTATTGTCATCCGCCTCGCAAATATCGATGCGCAGACATTTCGCGAATAACAATTCATAAAGAAAATGCGCGATTTGCGGCTCGGCATCGATAAACATCCGTAATTTGTCGGTGTCGAGACTGGCTATCGGTGTGTTACCGGAAGTCGAGAAATCCAACGTCAACGCGGCGTAAGCGTCTGCCTGACTGCGCAGAAATGGCGATGCCTGCGTCAGCTCCAAGTGCGCCGTATCCAGCTTTATCGGTAGCAGATCGATATCGTAGGTGGTTCGGAACAGGCAGGGCTCGCCGTTGATAACTGGCGTAGCGACTTGTTGATGTCGGGGAATTCGATACTTGCCCGTCAGCGCCGGTTTGGCTTGATCCATTTCCATCGACAGAATCGTGATCGACGGAGTAGGGCGTATGTAGTGAGGGTAAAGTGTTTGTAACAGCGCTTCGGTAATTTCCGGGTATTCGTCATCGAGGCGCCGATGTACACGTGCCGTCATAAATGCGAACGCTTCGATCAGTCGCTCGACATGTGGATCGTCGCATTGCTCTCCTTCCATCGAAAGGCGTTGGGCAATTTTTGGATAGCGTGCAGAAAACTCTCCCGATAATTCCCGCAGGTAACTCAATTCCTTCTCGTAGTACGGAAGTAGTTGTTCCAGCATGCTCTATCATCCCTGTTCGCTGAATTTGTACTGTGACGACGAGAGGTGCAACCATGCATCGAAGGAAACGGGTGTGCGTGCCGGATGGATTCGTAAAATGGCGTCTACCCGAAACTTCAATTTTCGCTCGTGATCTTGTGAGGTTTCTATCGTTACGCGAATACGGGCTAGGCGTGGCTCAAACCGTTCGATGGTTTTTCGAATCTGATCGCGCAGCAATGCGCAATGCTCGGGATTCAGCAGGCTCAGGCTGCTGAGGTCCTGAATTCCATACGCGATGACGGAATTTTGTGCCAGCGGATATTGTTTAATTATCTCGTCGAGATCGATACAGCGCGTATTCAACAGGCGTTCCAAATCGCGCGCTAAAGCGGCTTTGAATAAGAAAATGTTTACGCGAGTGGTGTCAACGTTGTCGCTGGCATTTTTCGGCTCATCATCGAGTAATCGATCAAGAATGGAAGGCACAAATCCTGTTCCTACACTGTTGGTCTTTTGGCTTCGAAGGCCTGGTTTTACCGTAAGTTTGTGGCGCATTGCGATGCCGGTCCTGAGCGAGTGAAATCCAATTTTTGCGATAATTTTGCCGGAAAAATAAGTGATTTATTTATACAAATGTTCGACGCTCAGCGATCGATAGGTAGTCGGTTCTGGCCGGATGTCGGTAGCTTTGATAGTTGGCTAATAGCCCGAGCGCTTTCGACGTGTGCCGATATCGCGCCAGCGACCGGCATCGCTTTTAATTGCACACTCAAAAACCATTGCAAGACGAGAAAGAGTGCTATCGCGCCGACCGCAAGCAGCGCGTAATACAGCCATAGTGGAAGTTCATGGCGAACGTATTCATTGAATTTAAAGGGAATCTGCCAGTTCGGTGAAAAACCTTTACTCGGACCACGCACCGCTGCAATTTCCTGCCCGAGTTTGGCAATTAAATAATTTAGCTTCTCGGTTCCTTCTAACAGATATTTTCCTTGAAAGCCCAATATTAAGCAGGCGTGAAATACCTCAAGCTGCTCGATATTACGCGCAGCGTCTTGCCGCAGTTGCTCCAGCTTGTTGAAAAATGTTTCGCCGGCAAGATGTTCACCGAACAAGCGGAGTTGTAATGGCGATTGTTCCCAATCATCGCGAATGGAAAGGCGTGACGATAAAATTATTTCATCCAGGAGGGCGCAGAATGCATATTTTGCGTCCATGATGGCGTCGGCGGATTTATTAAATGTTTTGCAAACGCGATCGAAGGTCGAAAGGTATTGATCGATGCGCTGATTGAATTCAGCACATGAGGACGGAGCATTTTTCCCACGTAATAGGAATAACAGATAAATTCCGTCCTCCAGTAAATCCTTTATCGACGGAGAGGGCGGGGTGGTTGCCTTGTCGTTGTCGGTATTTGAGGATGCACTGAGCGGGGAAGCTAAACTGTTCATAACGAATTATCCATTTAAGTTACGTAATTGCTCGTTCTATTAAAATGATTTGAAAGCGCGATCCCGGGCTCAGCGAAATACCGCAATCAGTTCGACTTTTATATCTTGCAATGTATGCGGAATATATAAAC
>CAMLJR010000204.1 GCA_946480345.1 uncultured Spongiibacteraceae bacterium | reverse complement strand
GCAACGTTGATGGCATAGGGCTCCCAATGCCGCGAGTGTGTGTCGACGTGCAATTCGCGACCTAGCGCCGGAAATGCACGTTGACCGCAATCGGTGCGATCGCACACTTTGCAGCCCACACCGATCGGCGTGGCCGCATCCAGATCATTCAGGTTCAATCCTTTCGCATACACCAGCCGTGACGCATGGCGTAAATCGCAGCCGAGTCCGATCGAAAATGTGCGCGCCGGTGTGCCATAACCGCCGCGACGATGCGTAACCGATCGCGCCACCCATAAATAAATGCGACCGTCCGGCATGCGCGCCAATTGCGTCAATATTTTTCCTGGTTGCGCGAACGCCTCGTAAACGCTCCATAGCGGACAGGTGCCGCCGGTGCGCGAAAAATGAAAATCGGTGGCCGATTGTCGCTTCGAAATATTGCCGGCGCGATCGACCCGAATAAAAAAGAACGGCACGCCGCGCGCGTCGGCACGCTGCAATGTCGATAGTCGGTGGCAAATGGTTTCGTAGCTGACACCGAAACTATCGGCGAGCAGATCGATGTCGTAATTCAATTTTTCCGCCGTATTCAGAAAGCGGCGATAGGGCAGCACCAGGGCCCCGGCGAAATAATTCGCTAATCCAATTTGCGTTAAGGCGCGTGACGATTCGGCGCTGAAATCGATGTTGTCGGTCAGCTCCGCGATGATGTCGCCCGCTTCCAGCAGCGCTAATTGTGTCGCGAGCTGAAATGCCTGCTGGCCGGGCTCGATATTTACCGCGAGATGCAGTACGCGTGTTGCAGCGTCGTAATGACGCAGGAGCGTTTTCGAAATATCCGTTTGGTGTTGCGTCGCCGCTGTTTGCTGCACGCGCACATCGTGCGTCGCGCGTAAATATTCGGTCAGTAACGGCACCAGCTCCGCCGCCGATAAACTATTTTTCCGGTATGAATTTGAAGATGATTTCGATGCGGGCGCGCTAATTAATTTCTCATTCAACGCTTCGGCAAAGATATCGAGCGCGTCGATGTAGTTGTGCCGCGCATAAAAAAAATCGCGCACTTCTTCGTGCGGCTGCAGCGAGCCGCCAATACCTGGCTGACGATCGCCACCGCTGTTCGCCAGACTGTTCACGCGCTCCTCAGCATTGCGACAGCGACGATGCAAACGCACCAGCGTTTCCGCTAATGCCGGCGTTTGTTGAACCATCGCCTGCATTTCCGCCAGCGGTATTTCGCCGGATATATCGGCCAGCACATCCCGTAATTGCGCCAGCAGTCGCGCGTCATCATCTTCCGAGAAAAAATGCGAATCGACGCCGAGCCGTGTTTGCAATCGCAATAACACTTGCGCGGTTAACGGCCGCTCGTTGTTTTCCATTTGATTCAGATAGCTCGCGGAAATATCGAGCTGTTGCGCCATCACTGCCTGCGTCAACCGGCGCTGTTCGCGCAAGGTGCGCAACCGCACACCCATGAATATTTTGCGCATCCTGTTTCATCCTCGTGATTTGCAAACTTCGCAAATCGAATAAATTTCTTCACAAAACCTCGCTAATTCAGGCCTTGTTCGTTATCGGGTGGGAAGCAAATATTGCAAACACGAAAGCGATTTGCAATGGATTCGAGCGATTACTTCGCGCTTATTTGAATCGCTGATTTTTTATCGAGAGAACGCTATGAATTCAGTAAGCAACGTCGCGCCAAAACCCAAGAAATCGGTCGCGCTATCCGGCGTGCAGGCGGGCAACACCGCGCTATGCACCGTCGGACGCTCGGGCAACGATCTGCACTATCGCGGATACGACATTCGCGATCTGGCGGAAGCATGTGAATTCGAGGAGGTCGCACATTTATTGGTGCATGGACGTCTGCCGTCGCAACCCGAGTTGCGTGCATACAAATTCAAATTGCAGGCATTGCGCGGCTTACCCGCAAGCGTGAAAGAAGCGCTGGAGAAATTACCAGCCGGTTCGCATCCAATGGATGTGATGCGCACCGGTGTGTCTGCGCTCGGCTGCGCGCTGCCCGAAAAAGACGATCACAGCAGCGCCGGCGCGCGCGATATTGCGGATCGATTGCTCGCATCGCTGGGTTCGATGTTGTTGTACTGGTATCACTGGGCGACGCAGGGCCGGCGTATCGACGTGGAAACCGACGACGAGTCGATTGGCGCGCATTTTTTGCATTTGCTGCACGGCCGCAAACCGTCCGAGCAATGGATTCGCGCAATGCATATTTCGCTGATTCTTTATGCGGAACACGAATTCAACGCATCGACATTCACCAGCCGCGTCATCGCCGGCACCGGCAGCGATGTGTATTCGGCGATTACCGGTGCGATCGGTGCATTGCGGGGGCCGAAGCACGGGGGCGCTAATGAAGTCGCGCTCGAAATTCAAAAACGTTACGAATCACCGGACGAAGCGGAAATCGATATTCGCCGACGTATCGAAGCGAAAGAAGTGGTGATTGGTTTCGGTCATCCCGTTTACACGATCAGCGATCCGCGCAATGAAATCATTCGCGGCGTGGCCTGCCGCCTCGGCGATGAAGCGGGCACATTGAAGTTATATCGCATTGCCGAACGCATCGAGCGCGTGATGTGGGACAGCAAAAAAATGTTTCCGAATCTCGATTGGTACAGCGCGGTCAGTTATCACCTGATGGGAATTCCCACCGCCTTGTTCACACCGCTGTTCGTCGTGGCACGAACATCGGGCTGGGCCGCGCACATTATCGAGCAGCGTCAGGACAACAAAATTATTCGCCCGAGCGCGAATTATGTTGGGCCTGACGATTTGGTTTTCGTGCCGATCGATCGCCGCGTCTGATTTTATTTTTTTAATTCTTATTTTCTTCTTTTAATCAACTGCGTGCGTTGTATGACGCGCGCTCATGGAGCATTACGCATGTCAGCTCATATCAGCAATGTCCGCCCCGAACCCGATCAGGTGCTGGTCGATATCGCCGATTACGTTATCAATTACCGCATCGAATCGACGCTTGCGTACGACACCGCGCGCAATTGTTTGATCGACACCTTAGGTTGCGGTTTGGAAGCGCTTGAATATCCCGCGTGCACGAAATTGCTCGGCCCGGTTGTTGCCGGCACGCAGGTGCCGAATGGCGCGAAGGTCCCCGGCACACCGTATCAGCTAGATCCGGTGCAGGCTGCGTTCAATATCGGCGCGATGATTCGCTGGCTCGATTTTAACGATACCTGGCTCGCCGCCGAGTGGGGCCATCCCAGCGATAACCTCGGCGGTATTCTCGCGGTGGCCGATTGGTTAAGCCGCACTGCGATCGCCGCCGGTAAAGCGCCGCTGACGATGCGCGATGTCCTGACCGCGATGATTAAAGCGCACGAAATTCAAGGATGTATCGCGCTCGAAAATTCATTCAATAAAGTCGGTCTCGATCACGTCGTGTTAGTCAAAGTGGCGAGTACCGCCGTGGTGGCGCAAATGCTGGGACTAACGCGCGATGAAATTATCAATGCGGTTTCGCTGGCATGGGTCGATGGTCAGGCATTGCGTACGTATCGACACGCGCCGAACACGGGCAGTCGCAAGAGCTGGGCGGCCGGTGATGCGACCAGTCGCGCGGTGCGGCTTGCGCTGATCGCAAAAACCGGCGAGATGGGTTATCCCGGCGTGCTCAGCGCAAAAACCTGGGGTTTTTACGATGTTGTCTTTAACGGGCAGCCGTTTAAATTTCAGCGGACTTACGGTTCGTATGTGATGGAACACGTGCTGTTTAAAATCAGTTTTCCCGCCGAGTTTCATAGTCAGACGGCAGTCGAGGCAGCGATAACACTGCACGCGAAATTGCGCGCCGCGCATCTGAATACCGACGACATTGAATGCATCACCATTCGCACACACGAAGCGTGCATTCGCATCATCGACAAAAAAGGTCCGTTGAATAATCCGGCCGATCGCGATCACTGCATTCAATACATGGTCGCAGTACCGCTGATTTTTGGCCGCTTGACCGCCGCCGATTACGAAGATGCGATTGCGGAAGATCCACGCAT
>CAMLJR010000203.1 GCA_946480345.1 uncultured Spongiibacteraceae bacterium | reverse complement strand
GCCGTAAATCCGCCGAGATCATGCGGCACCAGCTGCAACCATTGATTGATACACGCCGGCAATTCTTCGGCGACATGGCTTACGTACAAAATCTGCGTATGGCCTTGCAAAGCAATGCGATCGACGAGCGCGAGAAATTGTTTTTTGTGTGCGCCGTCGAGACCGATACAGGGTTCGTCGAGAATTAATAGCGGCGGCGATTTCACCATCGCGCGCGCCAGCAATGCGAGGCGTTGTTCGCCGAATGACAATTGATCGAAGCGATGCTGCGCTAGGGCGTCGAGACCGACCGCGTGAATCCACGCCAGCGTTAATTCTTTTTCGCGGCCGCTGCAATTTTGATAAAGACCGATCGTGTCGTATAAACCCGAGGCGACGACTTCGAGCACGCGCTGTCGCGACATGTTGTTCAATTGCAGCGCTGTGTTGACGATGCCGCAATTTGCTTTTAATTCCCATACGCTTTCGCCGCTGCCGCGTTTGCGGCCGAACAGCCATAACGGTTCGCCGTATGCTTTGTGGTTATCGCCGGTAATCAAGCTGAGTAGTGTCGATTTGCCTGCGCCGTTCGGGCCGCTGATGCAGCAGTTATGCCCGCGGTCGAAGCGCCAATGAATATCGCGCAATATCGGCTCGTCGTGATACGACACATTGACGCCGCGCATGTCGATGGCGATTGCATCTAACGAAATGGGTAAGGCGCGCTGCAACGGCGGCGGTAATTCGTCAACGATAATCGCCGCCGCGCTCGCATGTTCGATCGCTTCGAATTGTGCACGTGTACCGCAGGATTCGACGCGACCGCTATCAAGCGCCAGCACGTGGGTGATTCCCTGCGGCAGTGCCGCGCCGGACGGCAACAGCAATAGCAACGGCGTATCGCCCGCCAATAATTTTTCGAGCAACGCGGATAATTCGCGCTGCATATTGCGATCGAGCCCTTCGAGCGGATTATCGAGAATCAATATTTTCGGCGCGGCAAACAATGCGCGCGCGAGTAGTGTCTTGCGCCCTTCGCCGGTGGAAATAAAACGAATACCGCGATGCAGAATCGCACCGAGCCCAAAACTCTCGACGATATGGTGGAAGCGTTCGTTTTCCGGTTGCTGCTGCAAAATCGCCTGTCTAACCGAAGTGCCGACATCAAACGCATCGGCGCGCTGTTCGCTGTCGTCGTAACGGTTGTCATGGTCGATCAGCGCGCGCTGCAATGCGAAGGAGACGTACAGAATGTCGCGTTCGCGCTCGATATCAGGCGCCATTTTTATCGTGCCGCGCTGAGCGCGAATTTCATCGCGCAGCAAACGGGCGAGTGTGGTTTTGCCGGCGCCGTTGCCGCCGACGATCGCCCAGTGCTCGCCAATACGCCAGCGCCATTGTTCGATCGTTAGAGTCGGTTCGATGTGATATCCGAAGCGGATGTCGTCGAGTGCGATTAGTGTTTGCTGCATGAATTCGATAACCTCGCGATGAGGGGTTATTTTGCCTTTAATCGCGATTTGGCGTTCGCTTGACGAATGTTTATTTGCGTCTATTTGATTTGCGAATGAGTGAAAATTTTTCGATGACCGATTCGTTAGCCATCGCCATTGAGCGCTTGCGACACATGTCGTCGCGCCGCAAATGGTGGCGACGCTGGGCGCGCAAGGCGGCGGTGGCCATGGTTTTGCGCGAGGGCCGCGATGGCGTTGAAGCGTTGATGATCGAGCGCTCGCAGCGGCCCGGCGATCCCTGGTCGGGGCATATGGCGTTTCCGGGCGGGATGGTCGATCCGGGGGATCGCAACAGTTTGGCGGCGGCGCAGCGCGAAACGCTGGAGGAAATCGGGCTCGATTTGAATGTGCATGGCCGGCTTATCGGCCGGTTATCCGATGTGGCATCGCAGGGACACCGCCGCTATCGGCCGATGGCGATTGTGCCCTATGTATTCGAGCTGAAAGCGCTGCCGTCGCTGCAGTTAAATCATGAGGTTGCGTCGGTCGTTTGGGTGCCACTGCGGTTTTTGCGCGATCCCGCCAACCGGCAGCACATGCAATGGCGGCGGTTGCGGTTGCCCTGTTATTTCTGGCAGGGGCGGCGCATTTGGGGGCTGTCGTTGATGATGCTCGATGAGCTGCTAGAGCACCTTGCGGCAGGCATGGCGTGATAGCCGATTCCCTGAAATTTGGGTTTGCAAGCAACCGGCGAAAACAGCGAAACCGACTATAGTTACCGACACCTTTAAAAGCCGTTCGCCGCAAGGCGCAGCCGTCGGGACTCCCTATGAAAAACAATCAACCGATTACCCAGCGCGAGCACACGCTGGGTAGCGAACAACTGATGTCGACCACCGATGCCAAGGGTGTCATCACCGATGTTAACGACGCCTTTGTCAAAATGTCCGGCTTCAGCCGCGATGAGTTGATCGGCGCATCGCACAACATCGTCCGTCATCCCGATATGCCGCCGACGGCGTTCGCACAGCTGTGGGCGGCGTTGAAGCAGGGCAAGGCGTGGATGGGCCTGGTCAAGAATCGCTGCAAAAACGGGGATCATTATTTCGTCGATGCGCACGTGACGCCGGTGTTCGATGGCGACCGTGTGATCGGCTATCAATCGGTGCGCGTGGCGCCCGATCGCGATGTAATTCGCCGCGCTGAAAAGCTGTATGCCGATATTCGTCGGGGGCGAGCGCAAACCGTTGAAAAACTGATGCCGCGCAATCTTTCGCTGACGACTAAAGCCGGGCTCGCCGCCGCGCTAGTCAGCGCGCCCGCCGTCATTGCTGCCGTGATGACTAGCAGCTGGTGGGTGGCCGGCGCGACGGTCGTTCTCGCGATGGTGCTGACCCAGCTGTTGGTGAGGCCCGTGGTAGCGCTGGCGACGCAAAGCCGGGTGCATTTCGACGATTCACTCGCACGCTACGTCTACACCGGTCGTCACGACGAAGTCGGCCAACTGCAGGCATCGCTGCATGCACAGACGGCGTTGAGCCGCACGATCCTCGGTCGCGTGTCGCATGCGGCCGGCGCGGTCGGGCAAGTGGCTGGAGAAACGAGCGGCATCGTTCAATTGACCACCGACGGCGTCCGCCGGCAGCAGCACGAAGTCGATCAGGTGGCGACTGCGATGAACGAGATGGCGGCGACCGTGCACGAAGTCGCACGCAACGCCGAAGAAACCGCGCGGGCGTCGCAGGACGTGCTCGGTCAGACCGAAGCGGGCGCGCAGCTGGTGAAAAGCGCGATTGCCGATATCGAAGCGTTGAGTGCGGCAGTCGAAGATGCAACCCGTGTGATCGAACGTTTGCAGACCGAGAGCCAGAGTATCGGGTCGGTGGTGGACGTGATCAGCAACATCGCCAGCGAAACCAATCTGCTCGCGTTGAACGCGGCCATCGAAGCGGCGCGTGCCGGCGATCAGGGCCGCGGCTTCGCGGTGGTCGCGGACGAGGTGCGCAACCTCGCCAGCCACACACAAAAATCCACCGACGAAATTCAGCAGATGATCAAAAGCATTCAGCAATCGTCAGTCGCGGCGGTTGAAGTGATGCAGGCGGGCCAGCAGCGTGCGATGGCCAGCGTCGAGCTGTCGCGCAAGGTCGGCAGCTCATTCCAGGAAATCAGCGCGGCGGTCGATCGTATCACCGGCATGAACGCGCAAGTCGCGACGGCATCGGAAGAGCAGACTGCGGTGACCGAAGAAATCAATCGCAATCTGGTCGGCATAGCGACCGTGGCCAACGAAACGCTGGACAGCGCGGATCAAACGGCGGCGGCAAGCGAGCGACTGCATCATTTGGTGGGCAACCTGCAATCGATGCTGCGGCAATTCGGTGTGCGCTGACATGACAACCGCTGCACTGCGCCCCGGCATCTATCGCCACTTCAAAGGCAATTTGTACGAAGTGATGACGGTGGCGCGGCACACCGAAACCGAGGAAGAGATGGTGGTCTATCGCGCGCTATACGGCGATTTCGGTATTTGGGTGCGCCCGCTCGCCATGTTCACGGAGCAGATCGAACGCGATGGCCAGCGCATAACGCGCTTCGAGTTCGTGCG
>CAMLJR010000202.1 GCA_946480345.1 uncultured Spongiibacteraceae bacterium | reverse complement strand
AGATGCGTCAGCTCGACATCGCTGGTGATGCCGAGCTTTTCGAACAGCCGATAGCGATAGCTGTTCACGGTCTTGGGGGTGATATGGATCTTGTCGGCGATGTCCTGCACTTTTTCGCAATTGACGATCATCAGGCCGATTTGAAGTTCGCGCTCGGACAGCTTGGCAAACGGAGAGGCGTCGCCGCTATCGAATTGCTGCAATGCCATCTGCTCGGCGACGCTGGCACTGAGGTAGCGCTGCCCCGCCATCGCCTTGCGGATCGCTTTGACGATATCGTCGAACGGCGCACCCTTCGCGACATAACCGCTCGCGCCGGCCTGTAACAACCGCGTCGGCAGCGGGCCATCGTCCCAGGCGCTGACGGCGATGATTTTGATCGCGGAATTGGCGGCGGTGATTTTGCGCGTGGCTTCGAGCCCGCCGATACCGGGCATGCGGATGTCCATCAGCACCACATCGGGGGTTTGCTCGCGGCACAGCTGCACGGCTTCTTCACCGCTGGTGGCGTGGCCGATCACCGTCATGTCGGCGATATCGGCGAGCAGACGGCCGATGCCATTGCGGACGAGATCGTGGTCATCGGCGAGCAGAATTCGAATCACTAGGCTATTCCCACGGTTTAACTGGCCTATCGCATTGTGTCGGCAGCCGACCCGGGAAAACATAGCAGGCCCGGCGTCATCTTGCGTAATGAGACAGGCGTCACAAAAGCTAAGCGGTGATTATTCGCCGAAAACGCTTGGCTCCATCTCCAATTCAATACCGAACCGATCGAGTACCGAGCCGCGCACCTGCTCGGCGAAGGCGAGTAATTCGCCGCCGGTGCCGCCGCCGTAATGGATCATCACCAGCGCCTGTTGATCGTGCACGCCGACGTGACCGCTGCGCCGCCCTTTCCAGCCGCAGCGATCGACCAGCCACGCCGCCGGTACCTTCGCATCGCCGCCCGGTGCCGGGAAATGCGGAATATCCGGATGGGTCTGCATCAGTTCGGCGAGGCGATGATGCGTAATCAGCGGATTCTTGAAGAAGCTGCCGGCGTTCGGCAACTGCGCCGGATCGGGCAACTTGCTCTGCCGGATCGTCCGCACCGCCTGTTCCACCTGCTGCGCCGAAACGACATCGGCATCGCCCAGCTGCTCGCGCAGCGCCGGATAGCTCAGCACCGGCGAGAACTCGGTGCGCAGCCGCAGCACCACCGAGGTGATGATGAAACGCTCGCGCAATTCGTGTTTGAAGATGCTGTCGCGATAACCGAGCCGGCAGTCGAGCGCGCTGAGTTCGATGCTGCGCTGCTGATCGAGCGAATAACCGCGCACCGCATGCAGAAACTCCGAAAGCTCCACGCCATACGCGCCGATATTCTGAATCGGCGCCGCGCCGGCGGTGCCGGGAATCAGCGTCAGGTTTTCGAGGCCGTAAACGTTGTGCTGCAACGTCCATTGCACCAGCTCGTGCCAGTTTTCGCCGGCGCCGGCGGTGACCTCGGCACAGTCGTCGAATAATTCGATGAACTTGCCGGGCAGCGCAATCTGCAACGCCAGCCCCGGCCAGTCGCCGCGCAGCACCACATTACTACCGCCGCCGAGCACCAACAGCGGCAAGCCGCGCTGCTGCGCCCAGTTCACGCTTTCCTTGAGCTGCGAATGACTTTCGATACGAACGAAATAACGCGCCCGCGCCGGTAACGCGAGGGTATTGAACGCCTGCAGATCGACATCTTCGGTTATATCGGCGTTCATCGATCCGCTCCCGCCGGCGCGGATAAACGGTGACGTTGGATCAGCGTGTCCAGCAATCCTTCGGCGGCATCTTCGACCAGATCGAGCACGTGCTCGAATGCGTCGCTCTCGCCGTGATAGGGGTCGGGCACTTCATGCAGACCGTGCGAGCCATACGTTAAAAACAACCCCAGTTCGCCGCGAAAATCGGCGGGCTGCAACGCCTGCAGATCGCGCAGATTCTGTTCGTCCATCGCGAGAATGTAATCGTGCTCGTAAAAATCTCGCGCGCTGACCTGACGCGCACGCAATGGATCGAGATCGTAACCGCGCACCAGCGCTGCCGCCGCAGAGCGGCGATCCGGTTGCCGGCCGATATGCCAATCGCCGGTGCCGGCCGAATCGACCTGAATCATCTGCTGCAAACCACGCTTGATGACGAGCTGCTGAAATACGCCGTGTGCGGTAGGCGAACGGCAGATGTTGCCGAGGCAGACAAACAGAACGCGCACGGTGCTCATAAGTGCTGGCCGGCGCGATCGCGCAAGAACAGTCGCACGCGTTCGAGATCGGCGGCGGTATCGACGCCGGGCGGAATTTCTTCCTGCGATTCGTCAACGTGAATCGCAACGCCATTTTCCAATGCGCGTAGTTGTTCGAGTTTTTCGAGGCGCTCCAGCCGGCCCACCGGCCAGCGCACGAAGTTATGCAGAAATTCGGCGCGGTACGCATAAATGCCGATATGTCGAGCCCATTCGCCACCGAGCGGTGCATCGCTATCCGCTAATGAATGTTTATTCCACGCCTCTTTGTTCCAGGCCTCTCGGTCCCATGGAATGGGCGCACGGCTGAAATACAGCGCATGCAATGTATTGTCGACGACGACTTTAACGACATTCGGATCGAACACTTCATCGCGCTCGCGAATGCGTTTCGCCAGCGTCGCGATACCGGCATGCTCGGATGCGGCCAAATTATTCGCGACCTGATTGATGACTGCCGGCGGAATCAGCGGCTCATCGCCCTGCACGTTGACGATGATCTGATCGAGCGCGAGATCGAGCTTTTCCGCCACTTCCTGCAAACGGTCGGTGCCCGATTCGTGTGTCGCGCGCGTCATGCAGACTTCACCGCCGAACGCCATCACTGCATCGGCAACGCTGTCGCTGTCGGTGGCGACGACCACGCGGCTCGCATCGCTGGCGCAGGCGCGCTCCCACACCCATTGCAGCATCGGTTTGCCGGCGATATCGAGCAGCGGTTTGTTCGGCAGACGCGTCGACGCAAGCCGCGCGGGAATGATGACGATGAACGACATAATCTGTAGGCGCCTACCTGATGACAAAAAACAAGAGAACGAAAAATGAGAGAACGAGAGAAAAAAATTAACGACGAGCGACGCGCAGTTTACCGATTATCGCGGCGCCCAGCGACTCGGGCAACGCAGCGCGTACTTGCAGAAACCAGCAGCGCTCGCTGGCGAAGGTAACGCATTTCACCGCGTCTTTTTCCGTCATCACGATCGGCAGATTGTCGTCGAATTGCAGATCGTCGGCGGTAAACGCGTGGTGATCGGGAAACGTATGTTCGATCACGCTGCAACCCAGCGCGCGCAGTGTCGCAAAAAACCGCTGCGGATTGCCGATGCCAGCGATGGCATGGACGCGTGGATGTTGCTTGCACCAGGTGCGCGGCGGTATCGACTGACCATCGCTTATTTGTACGAACGCATCCGATGTGATCTGAAATGCAGTGTCGTCATCGCCGCCATTTCGCAGAATGACATCGACCCGATTCAATCGACTCTGCGGTTCGCGCAATGGGCCGACCGGCAAACAATGTTTGTTGCCGAAACCGCGCGCGTGATCGACCACCGCAATTTCGACATCGCGCTGCAACGCATAGTGCTGCAAACCATCGTCGCAAATCAGTACATCGCAACGATGCTGATTCAACAGATATTGCGCAGCGGCGGCGCGCTTCGGCGCAATTACTACGGGGCAGCGCGTGCGCCGTGCGATCAATAACGGTTCATCGCCGGCAATAGATGCATCGTCGCTGATGTCGATTGCATAGGGTGTGCTGGGCGGTTGCGCGCCGTAACCACGACTGATCACGCCCGGCTGAAAGCCGGCGCGCTGCAATAATTCGCACACGGCGATAGTGACCGGCGTTTTACCGGTGCCGCCGACGGTGATATTGCCGATCACGATAACCGGCACCGGCGCGCGCCAACTGGCGAGAAGTTTCGAGCGATAAAGCACACGCCGTAACGCAGCAAAAAAACAAAATACCAGCTCAAGGGGCCACAGCAGATACAACCAGCCAGGATTGCCGTACCAGC
>CAMLJR010000201.1 GCA_946480345.1 uncultured Spongiibacteraceae bacterium | reverse complement strand
GTCATGGAACACGACGGCACCCGGTTTTGCATCATAGAAACTCGGCCAGCCGCATCCGGCATCGAATTTAGCGCCGGCCTCAAACAAGGGCTCGCCGCAACACTTGCAGCGGTAAGTACCAGCGCTCCACGTATTCCAATATTCGCCGGTAAATGGCCTCTCCGTCCCCTTCTGCCGGCAGACACGGAATTCCTCATCGGATAACAGCGTGCGCCATTCGGAATCGGATTTTTCGATCTCGTACATCGTTAGTCTCCTCGCGCCAACAAGTAATTTCACTTAAACTTGCTGCACTTTTAGCGGACATTTTTGCCACATTCCTCGCCCGGGCATTTTGCATATACACACGAAATTCATGTGCACCCGCGCGCCTTACGGTGAACCGAGCATGTCAAAGTTTTTCAAGTCTGACAAATTAAACAACGTCTGCTACGACATTCGCGGCCCCGTTCTGCAAGAAGCAAATCGGATGGAGGAAGAAGGCCACCGTATCCTGAAACTCAATATCGGCAACCCTGCGCCATTCGGTTTTGCAGCGCCCGACGAGATTATTCAAGATGTAATCCACATGCTGCCGCAGAGTGAAGGTTACAGCGATTCGAAAGGCATTTATTCCGCGCGCAAAGCCGTCATGCAAGAATGCCAAAGCCGCGGCATCGCTAACGTCGAAATTAATGATATTTATCTTGGCAATGGCGTCAGCGAGCTTATTTCAGTAGTCACTCAGGCGCTGCTCAACAGCGGCGATGAAGTGTTAATACCGGCACCGGATTATCCGCTCTGGACCGCTTGCGTACGACTCGCGGGCGGCAAGGCTGTGCATTATCGCTGTGACGAGCAATCCGACTGGTATCCGGATATCGACGATATCCGCAGCAAAATTAATAGCCGCACCAAAGCCATTGTCATCATTAATCCCAACAATCCGACTGGCGCCGTGTATTCGCAAGACATGCTCGAGCAGCTGATCGCCGTCGCGCGCGAACACAATCTGGTTATATTCGCCGACGAAATTTACGACAAAATTTTATACGACGACATTCAGCACGTGCCGCTGGGTCGTCTCGCCACCGATGTACTGTGCATTACGTTCAATGGACTGTCGAAATCGTATCGGCTGGCGGGTTTTCGTAGCGGCTGGATGATTATTTCGGGTGCCAAACATCAGGCACACGATTACATCGAAGGCATCAATATGCTGACGTCGATGCGGTTATGCGCGAACGTGCCGGCACAGCACGCGATTCAAACTGCACTCGGCGGCTATCAAAGCATCAACGATTTAGTCATGCCTACCGGTCGTTTGTGCAAGCAGCGCGACCTGGCGTGGCAAATGCTCAACGATATTCCAGGCGTGACGTGTTCGAAGCCAGCCGGTGCGATCTATATGTTTCCGCGATTGGACTCGAAAAAATTCAATCTAATTAATGACGAGCAGTTAGTGCTCGATTTGGTACGACAGGAAAAAATTCTGCTGGTCCACGGCACCGCTTTCAATTGGCCGGAACCGGATCATTTGCGCATTGTGTTCCTGCCGCGTATCGACGACCTAGCGACGGCAATCGAACGCTTCGGAAATTTTCTCGGCAACTATCGGCAATAATTAAATTCTTAAGGTTTCGTCAGCTCATTTCGGCGACGAATCCGAGCCCGCGCAGCAATTGTTGTTGTTCGGCCGTTAATTCATTCCAGTTTTGGATGCGCACCACCCCGAACTCGCGCCGCTCGGGATAATTTTTTCGCAATTCATCGAATCGATACGGCCGTTGCGCAGCTGCACATTTCATTGCGGCGCGCATTCTCGCGTCATCTTCACGGACATCGTACACGGCACGAATCGTCTCTCGAATCAGATTTACACCGCTCAAGTTGGCATTCACGTGAATCAATGGCGCAGCTGGAATCTGCTGGGTATCTGGAACAGGCAGATCGAAATGTGCGCAGCAGGCCTCCAACACCATACGTGTACCCGCCAATTTTCCATCCAAGCTGTAACCGGCGATATGCGGCGTAGCGATATGAACGCCTTGCAATAAATTACTGTCGATCGCCGGCTCGCTTTCCCACACATCAAGAACGAGCCGGCGCTGAGCCTGCTTGCTCAACCATAACGGCAGCGCATCGTTTTCGATCGCGCCCCCCCTGCCCGCGTTGAGCAATAGAGCGTCGCTGCGCATGTGCTTTAAATTGTCGCGGTTGAGCATGTGCCACGTCGGATAAAGGCCTTGATGCGTTAATGGCGTATGACAACAAACCACATCAGCGTTCAACACTGCGTCCAGCGTCGCGAGCGGCATTAGGGATGTGTCAGATAGGTACGGGTCATAGCCAATGCAGCGAATCCCCATACTTTGCAACCGCAGACACAAGCGGGACCCAACATTGCCGAGCCCGATGATGCCGACGGTGCCGCCCTCGATTAAACGCTCAAGCACGCCCTCAAGCGCGGCCATGGCACTCAGCACGTAATCAACAACGGCATTGGCATTGCACCCAGGTGCATTGGCATACGCGATGCCCTGGCTGGCAAGATAGGCCGTGTCGAGATGATCGGTGCCGATCGTCGCGCTGCCGACGAACTGCACGCTGCTACCTTCGAGTAGAGCCCTGTTCACATTAGTCACAGAGCGCACCAGCAAAATATCTGCGTTCCGCACTGCTGCGGCGTCCAGCGATCGTCCAGGCAGTGTTTGCACATCACCGAGCGCAGCGAACCATTCGCTGACATACGGCATATTCTCATCGGCAACTATTCGCATTCCGGCACACGTCGAGCATGGAGGTGGCGCATTGTAGCGATTCCGGCCCAGGATCAGCAGGACCGTGGTTTTTGAGCAATTTGCGATTCTCGCGCCGAACTCTCTATACTCAAGCCAAGTCCAACCTACAGGCGCCGATAGACCGTTTATCCGCGAAACATGCGAGATGACCGGGAGGCGGTTCTAAACCGCAGCGCTTCGCCAGCCGTCGGCGAGCGTTCTGATAGGGGTATAGGCTATGGCCCAAGTGACCACGTCGGATGTGCCTGACAATGTAGTGGATCTGTTCTCCGGCAAGACGCTCGCCGCTTTAAAGGGCGAACAAATCTTGCGTCTCTCCCCTGAGTTTGATGGTTTGAGCATGCTTTATTCGAACCGTCACACCGACCCCAACAAACTTTATGCGATGAAAATTCTGTGCTGGGGCCTGCGCGCCGACGGCACGGTTGTAGGTATGGTGCCGTGGCTAAATGCGCTGATTCCCTGCGCTAACCTCGACGACGCTGCAACGGGCTTGTGGGAAGGTTATTACGATCCGGCTACCGATCAGATTTTTTTCGAACCGCCCCCACATAAAGTCGCCGAACTCGAGAGTGCTGCCGACTATTTCGATGCAGGGCCGGGAAATGCCAGCCGAATCGTGCAGGAAATTCCGGACATGATCGGCACTCACGCAATGCTGACCGGCTCCGACGACGACACACTTGTTCTAACAGAAGTGCTTAGCTGGCGTTTACTCAATGATGGCACCATCGATGCCATGTTGATCGATGAAAATACTGTAGACACGACACCGGTGCTGCCAGGCGATACGTGTCTTTATCCAGCACGTTCCGACTCTCGTTTCCGGTATTTCTTTCAGCACCACATTGCGAATCAAATTAAATCGGAAGACCCGGTGGCGTTAGCGGCAATTGCCATGTTGTTCGACTCCTGAGGGGGGCGTCGAATTGGTAGCGAGATTTATCGATTACGCTTTACGAATGACATAGTAAAAGCAGTTATCGTCGGCAGTTTGTTCGATAAGCTCGTGGCCGAGAAAAGTGCAGAATTTGGGAATATCGCGTTGCGTGGAGGGATCTGTGGCGATTACTTTCAACACATCTCCGCTAACGATGTCGCGAATTTTGTTGTGCAACAGCATCACGGGCTCGGGACAAAAGAGACCGCTGGTATCGAGGACGTGATTGGAAGAAGTCATAGCGTAAATAGTTACCGAGAAAGTCGTTATTGTGCGGCACGCGACTCTAATTGCAAGCCGCACGTTAACCGAGAGCTACCATGACTACAGTGGATTCGCTCGGACATTACC
>CAMLJR010000200.1 GCA_946480345.1 uncultured Spongiibacteraceae bacterium | reverse complement strand
CCCTATTCCCGCCGATCTGCTCGCGCGTCGTCCGGATGTTATTGCACAACGGTTGCGCGTCGAAGCGGCTACCAGCGATGTCACCGCCGCGAAAGCCGATTTTTATCCGAACATCGATTTGCGCGGTTTTTTCGGTGTGCAATCGGTCGGCGTGGATCGGTTGTTCAACAGCAGCAGCCGCGAATGGAGTTTTGGCCCGGCATTGCATTTGCCCTTATTCAATCGCGATGCATTACGCGCGCAATTAGGTGCGCGGCACGCGAATTACGATCTGGCGGTCGAGCAATACAACGACAGCATTCTGCAAGCGATACGCGAAACCGCTGACGCCGGTACCACATTGCAATCTCTCGCCGTGCAACGCGAGGCGCTCGAACGCAGCCTTGGCGCTCAACAACGTGTGCATGCAATCGCCCTCGATCGTTATCGACGCGGCCTCGGCAATCAACTCGACGCCCTGCAAAGTGAACTTGTCGTATTGAATCAGCAGCGCACGGCGTTGGCATTGCAAAACGAAACGCAGCTTGCTCGGCTGGCGCTGATTAAAGCGCTGGGTGGCGGCTACGACGCGCGCGATGAACAGATCACTGGGCAGATGAATAAATGAATGATGAGGTAACAATGTCGGAATCGGATCAGCTCGAATCCAGCCCGAACCAATCCACTGAGACTACGACCAATAACCGCAAGCGTCGCCAAGCGCTGTCGATATTGGCGGTGGTGGTAATCATCACAGCCGTGTTGTTTACGCTCTACTGGTTTTTTATCGCGCGCTTTCGCGAATTTACCGACGACGCCTATGTTGCAGGCAACCTCGTACAAATCAGCCCGCAAATTGTCGGCACGGTGGTCAGCATCGGCGCGGACGATACCGATCGCGTCAATGCGGGCGATACACTGGTTCAGCTCAGCACGACCGATAGCAATGTGGCTTTCGAGCGCGCGAAAGCCGAACTCGGCAACACCGTGCGTCAGGTGCACAAATTATTTATTTCGACACGCCAATACGAAGCCAATGTCGCGATGGGAGAGGCAGGCCTTCGCCGTGCGCAGGATGATTTGCAACGGCGCGAGGGCATGGACGATACCGGCGCGGTCGCGCGCGAAGATATCGAACACGCCCGACAAGGTTCGATTCTCGCCAGCGCCGGGCTCGAACTCGCGCAATCGCAACTCGACGGCAATCGCGCGTTGGTTGCCAACACCACCGTCGCGCAACATCCACAGGTACTCGCGGCCGCAGCGCAATTGCGCGATGCCTATTTGTCGGTGCGACGCACGAAAATCGTCAGCCCCGTCGGCGGTTATGTGGCGCGCCGTGCGGTGCAAGTCGGTCAGCGCGTCGAACCCGGCGCTGCATTGATGGCCGTGGTGCCGCTGAATGAAATCTGGATCGACGCGAATTTCAAAGAAGTGCAATTGCGCCATCTGCGCATCGGCCAACCGGTCAAAGTGACCGCGGATATTTACGGGGACAACATCGAATATCGCGGCACCGTCATTGGCCTCGGGCTCGGCACTGGCTCCGCGTTTTCGCTGTTGCCGGCACAGAACGCGACGGGCAATTGGATCAAGGTGGTACAGCGCGTACCGGTGCGTATCGAACTCGACCGCGAACAGTTGCAAAAACAACCGTTGCGAATTGGTCTTTCGATGCAGGTTACCGTCGACACGCACGATCGTTCCGGTGTCGTATTGGCGTCGTCGGGGCGCAAACAAGTCGCTTATTCGACGTCGGTATTCGACGCGGAAACACATGACGCGGACGTGCTGATCAAAAATATTATCGATGCGAATCTTCGTATCGATGAACCGAAAGCGGCGCACGCTCACGCGCCCAAACTGCACCGTCGGCAGCACTGAGCGAGCTGCGCAACGTGAGCTCTCCTACTGCCCCCGTATTGCCGCCGATGCAAGGCTCGCAACGTTTGCTGGTGACGATTGCCCTCGCCGCCGCAACGTTCATGCAGGCGCTCGATTCATCGATCGCGAACGTGGCGATTCCAACGATTTCCGGCGATCTCGGCGTGTCCGCAACACAGGGCACGTGGGTCATTACATCGTTCGCGGTGAGTAATGCGATTACGGTGCCGCTCACCGGTTGGCTCGCACGCCGCTTTGGCGAAATCCGATTGTTCGTCGCGGCGGTATTGTTGTTCACATTGGCATCGTGGGGTTGCGGGCTGGCTAACAGCATCGAAATGCTGATTGGTTTTCGCGTGCTGCAAGGCGCGGTCGCGGGGCCGATGATGCCGATGTCACAAACCATTCTGTTATCGATTTATCCGCCCGAGAAAAAAGGCACCGCGCTCGCACTGTGGTCGATCACTGCGTTATTGGCACCCATCGCCGGGCCATTACTCGGCGGCTGGATTACCGACAACATCAGTTGGCCATGGATATTTTTTATCAATCTTCCCATCGGCGTGGTTTGCGCTTATGTCTGCTGGAATCGTTTACGCGCACGCGAAACCAAAACCGTTAGATTACCGATCGACACTGTCGGCTTCGTGCTGCTCGTCGTCGGCGTCGGCGCGTTACAGATCATGCTCGATCAAGGCCGCGAACTCGATTGGTTCGAATCGAACCAAATCATTACGCTGGCGGCAGTGGCTGCGGTCGCGCTGATCGCCTTGTTGATATGGGAATTAACCGAGAAACATCCGATTGTCGATCTGCATTTATTCAGCGATCGCAATTTCGCCGTCGGCACGCTGGTCGTTAGCGTCGCCTTTCTCGCGTACACCGGCATCATCGTGATTTTGCCGCTCTGGCTGCAGACTCACATGGGCTACACCGCGAGCTGGGCCGGATTAGTGATGGCGCCGACCGGCGTGCTCGCGATTGTGCTGATGCCGATCATCGGCCGTATGTTGCCGCGCCTGAATATTCGCTACATCGCGGGGTTCGCGTTGGCGACTTTTTCGATCTGTTGTTTCTGGCGCGCCAATTTCAACGCCGAAGTCACGTTCGATTACATACTCGGACCCCAATGGCTGCAGGGCATCGGCACTGCCTGCTTGTTCGTGCCGATTACCGCGCTGATTCTGTCGAATATGTCGCCGCAACAAATGGCGAGTGCCGCAGGGCTATCGAGTTTTTTCCGTATTCTTGCAACCAGCTTCGGCACCTCGTTGACCACCACGCTATGGGATCACCGTGCCTCGGTCCATCACGCCACGCTGTCGGAGCACATCAGCATTTATAACCCCGTCTATACCCAGAACGCCGCCGCGATGGCAACCGTTCATAACACTCCGCAGGCGGGATTGGCGATGATCGAGCAAACGTTGACGCAGCAGGCGTACATGCTCTCCACCGTCGAATTATTCTGGATTTACGGATGGATTTTTCTCGGCGCCATTCCGATTCTTTGGCTTACCAAGACCCGCAAGCGTTCCACCACCGCTACCCCGGTCATCGTCGCCGAATAAGTCGTTAAATCTTTACAAACGCAGTGCCAATGTTTAGCCTCCGCTGACGCCGAATCGCGCTAAATAACAGCAAACCCTTCGCATTCCGCAACCATGGCCAACGCACTGGCTCACTACGATCCAACAAACGCTATACGTCCACTATCGCAATAGATTTTCGATGGCTGCAATGCGCCAGCATCGATAACAGTTCGAATCAACAGGAGTATCTCTACATGTCCGACTTACTGACCCCGCCGCGCCTTCCGATCGCGGATCATGAATCGCTGACCAAAGCACTGCGCGAAGGCGATATTCCGACCCTGCTGATGGTGTTGACGAATTACGAACGGGATGAAGAATTCCTCGATAAGTTCTCCGGCTATATCGGCTCCGTATTCGAACCGCCGAAAGAAATTCCCGAAACGTTAAAAGACGAATTGCGCGCACGTTTATTCAATGTGCTGACACGCAACCCTGCGCCGGTCGAAACGCCGTTGCCCGACGATCTAATGCGCAAAATGCTTAGCACCGATGTCGGCGAACCCGTCGCCGAAGAATTCATTCCGATGCTGATGGAACAGATGGGCTTCGAAAAACAACAGCCACGCCGCAATATCCCCGGCCGTAAATTACCGCCGAAAGATTTCAAAGTGCTGGTAATCGGCGCCGGCCTCACCGGTCAG
>CAMLJR010000199.1 GCA_946480345.1 uncultured Spongiibacteraceae bacterium | reverse complement strand
ATGTAAGCGCAATACCCAACTTTCAAGGCCCCCGAGCCTTCTATGGATGCGCGCGATGAAAAATTAATTGAATCGATTCCTACGATAATTCCTCGCTTACCTTGCTGATGGTAATGCTCAAAAGTGAATTCTTTGATGAGCTTTTGGACGCCGTGACCGCGCTGTGAAGGCAGCGTCAAATCTTTATAGGTGTACACATAATCAGAATTGAATACTGCAATAGTTTCGTCTGCTGATTTCGATGGTTGCGTGGCATACCAGCCATAAGCACTAAGCTCATTTTGAATAAAGGCGCCAAAGCATTCGTCACCGTTCGCGATGGCTTCATCGATGAAGCATTCAGGAAGCTCCAGGCCGGGCGTGTCGGCAATGGTTTTTAATTCATGATTTGTCAGGAGGCGGATCAATATATCGTTGGGGTACGGCTTGAGGGGTAAAGATGTTTGTTTTACATAAATAACTAAAACGCGCAGCTTTATAATGCGATTGATGACACTGATGCTCAGGTGGTGCATCGCGGCAAGTACACCGAATCGACGAAGTTTTTTCGCGAATCCATTGAGGGGCATTTTAATTTCCTACGACTCGTTATCCATTTTTTCCGGCTCAGGAGTATCGGCATGGTTGTTATGTTGAGTTTTATTTTTGATTCGCCGTACGAGCGCTTTAGTGTGATTTGCTGCCGCAAATAATAGGCCTGTCGCTGTCGAATTAAATATCTGGCACCAAAAAACGGGTTGCCGCTCAGCGCTCCATCGCCACATCCATTGCTGACCTGTGATGAAGCTAATGTAATCGACTTGCTCGTCTTCCGAAAATTGTTCCAGTACATACAGCAACAGCAAGCTACCGGGCGAGTGCTCTTGATAGCGGTCGTCGTAGCTGATTTTCAGCATGAAGAGCGTATCGCCGGTTTTCGTACAGAGCTTTGCGGCAACAGGCTCTTGGTTCAGTCGCAAAATGATTGCGCAGAAATTTAATTCCGGCGCAGTGTTCGCGATCATCGATTCGTAAAAACGTTTTTGCGGAATGTCGTTGCGCAGCGAAGTCTTCAATCCATCGCTACCTTTCCAGCCGGAGTCTTCAATGGCGAGAAATATTTCGTACGCGCGTGGAAGATCTTCAGCTGCGGTAATTAGTTCGTAATCGACTTTGCCGAGCGTTTCGAAATGCTTGCGCTTGCGCTTGGTTTTTTTGATGTGGCTTTTTGAAATCAGCGAAAAACACTGATCGCGCCCGGCGACGCTTTTCAGGCGATTGCTGTCGTGATCGTACTCGGCGATTTTTAGACCTGCGGCTGCTTGAAATGCTAGATGCGCAGTCGAGTTCTCCACCGCACCTTTGATCTCGGCGATATCCCAACGATATCCGGCAGCTGGAAGTGTTTTATACAAAATGGTGTCGATGATGTTTTTAGTATCGGCGCCATCAGCGATTGGAAAATCACGCACACCCATATCGGTGGGATGCATTAATTCGATTACGCGAACGGGTATTCCATAACGGCGATCCGAGCGATACATCAACGGCACTATGGCGACGGGCCGGTCGCCCATTGTTGCAACAGCAAATACCAGTGTGCCGTGTTTTTCCGGTTGGTAATGGCCGTCGATGAAAGCTTCCTGCCAGGCAATATGTTGGAACAGATTCTTTTGCGAGAGCCCCGCGAAAAGCTGTTGCCATTGATCGCGCAGCGCTGCGTCGAGCACGGTGTGAAGTGTGACGTTTAATTCTGTCATTGTGGGGTCACATCGAGAAGATTGAGCAATGCGTCATCGCTTCGCTTGCGCGTGGCCACCAGCTTATCGCCAGTGATAATTTTTGTGACGCGACCTGTCGAGTCCGTGATGGCCACTGCGGGTATGCCTTTGGAGGTAGGTTTGCCGTACGCATCCGCGATGTCCATATTTTTGTCGAATTGACCTATGTCGATTTTTACTAGCACGTAATGATTAAGAATTGTGGCAAGAAGGGGTTCCTTCATGAGTTGCGCATCGAATTTTCGACAATCCGGACACCAGTTGGCGCCGAAAATCAGCATCACCTTTTTGTTTTCTGCATGCAGGAGCGCAGCCTTAACATCGTTATGCGCATCAGCTGATTCGTTATAGGGGTAACGGGTTTCTGGTGCGGGCGTTTCTGGTCCGCATCCAATCAAACCAACCAGCGTAAGACTCACCAAGACATTTCTAAATGCTGACATAAAAGGGCCACCAAGACTCTTTAGAGTGCTGGAAAGAGTGGGCAGATTATTTACTTGACGTTCGAAGGCATTACTTTAAGCAGCCGCGATATAAATCGACAACTTTTACGGCATTGCTCTCGGCAGAATAATGCTCTCTCAATCGGGTCATTCCTTTTTCTTTTAATTCTACGTTGTTATTTTGGAGCAATTGGCGCACTGCCTCGGCATAACCCGTTGGAGAGTGGTCGTCGACGAGAATACCCCCAGCTTCCCCCGCCAATAATGGGCTCAAGCCGCCTACATTATGCGCGATCACGGGCGTACCCAGTGCAATAGCTTCGAGTGCAGTCATCGGCAGCCCCTCGTGATCCGAGCACATCACGATCGCATCCAGAGCAGCCAGACAACCGGCTATATCGCGACGATGCCCATGAAAGGTGACGGCGTGGTTGATGTTGAGCGTGGATGCTATCTGTTTCAACGACCCTTCAAGTGCGCCTTCGCCGAAAACATGGAAATGCCACGCTTTGTCAGTTGGCTGCTCTAATAGCTCCTTCGCCATAGCGAGAAATAAATCGATACGTTTGACGTGATCGAGCCGACCGATCAGTCCGATATGAAAGCTGTCCGGGGCTAACTTCCGAAACTCGGCGGGAGCAACGGCTTTGCGGGTGCGAACGATATCAATGCCGTTTTCGATGACTACTAATTGTTTCGGATCGAAGTGCGAGCGTAATTTTTCAGCGAGATCATTCGATACCGCGATGACATGTTGCTGCAAATAACGGCCTGTCCAGCGATCGAGCGCACGAATAAGCTTTTGGGGTAATGTGTGGGGCGGGTTTTCTTCGGCGCCATGAACGGTCCGCACGCTGCGCGCACGCACGCTGACAGCATTGGCGATAGAGCCGAGAATATTTTCTTTCTGTCGATGCGTATGCAGGATGTGCGGGCGGTATTTGCGCAGCAGCGCAATCAGCTCTCTCGCGATGGCGCCGCTACTTAAGCGACTTTCGTCCAGCACATCGACGGGGACATCGATCGCACGTAGACGCTGTGCGAGTTCGCCTTCATTGAGTAGAACGGCGCGTGGTTGTACGCCATCGTTTTGTCGCAATTGCGAGAGCAAAGTAAACAGCTGCACCTCGGCACCCGCCCAGCGGTCGCCCGATGCTAAATGCAGGACATCGATTCGGTTGTGAACGGGGGCGTGCGACAATTCGGGGCTCAACAACTAAAATGCAACGGAATTTTTTCGAATGGTAGCAGCGATCGATAGTCGGCGCGACCGCGGCAGATATGGCAAGGATTTAAGCGAATGCTGAAAACATTGTTCTGGTTGTTTCTTTTTCTCTCTCTCTACAGCTACTTCATTTATCCGTTGTTACTGGTGCTGCTCGCCAAACTGCAGGTTCGATTGAAATCGAGTGGCATCGATGCGGCGCCAAACGTGCCGTCACTGACTTTGATCGTCACCGCATTCAACGAGCAAACGCGGATTCGCGAGAAAATCGACAATATGCTCGCGCTGGATTATCCCGCCGAGCGGTTGGAGCTGATCATCGCATCCGATTGTTCGACCGACGACACCGATGCGATTGTTGGCGAATTTGCCGCACGCGGTGTGCGTCTGGTGCGCGCAGCCGAGCGTCTGGGCAAGGAGAATGCGCAATGGTGCGCCATCCAACAGGCTTCGGGCGATATTCTGGTTTTCTCCGATGTGGCGACGCAGATGCCGGCCGACGCATTGCGCAAACTCGTCGCTTATTTCGCTGACGAGAATGTCGGCGCAGTATCCAGCGAAGATCGTTTCCTCAGCGATAACGGTGCCATTGCAGGGGAGGGTGCTTATGTTCGCTATGAAATGTGGTTGCGTCAGATGGAGTCGAATCTGGCGGGTCTGGTCGGTCTGAGCGGCTCGTTTTTCGCTGCGCGCAAATCCGTGTGCCAGCAGTGGGATATTCATTGCCCGAGCGACTTCAATACCGCATTAAATTGCGCCC
>CAMLJR010000198.1 GCA_946480345.1 uncultured Spongiibacteraceae bacterium | reverse complement strand
GGATCGTTACTTAAATACGATTGGCCGCTTCAGCTTGGAGACGCAAACGCATGAGCTTGTTTAGACCGACATTGAACGCGCAACAGTATCCGCATGCGATCGGCAAGATTGTCTGTGTGGGTCTCAATTACGCCGATCACGCAGCGGAAATGAAAAGCCCACCGCCGACCGAGCCGCTGCTATTTATTAAACCCGCCACTGCCGCCGCCGATCTCGCGCAACCACTGAAAATTCCAGCACAGCGCGGCGCGGTGCATCACGAACTCGAACTCGCGATCTTGATCGGCGCGCCGTTATCGAATGCCACCGAAACGGACTGTCTCGCGGCGATTGTCGGCGTCGGCCTCGCGATCGATTTAACGTTGCGCGACATCCAGGCGCAGTTAAAGCGCGCCGGCCAGCCGTGGGAACGCTCGAAAGGATTCGATGGCGCTTATCCAATGTCGGCTTTCATCGCCCCGACCGATCTCGACCTGCAAAATCTAACGCTGCAACTAAGGCGCAACGGCGAGCTGCAACAGAACGGCAACACCGCCGACATGCTGTTCCCGATTGCGAAATTGATCGCCGATATCAGCCGCAATTTCTCGCTGCTGCCGGGCGATATCGTGTCGACCGGAACGCCAGCCGGCGTCGGACCTTTGCATAGCGGCGATGTGCTGA
Organism: uncultured Spongiibacteraceae bacterium; assembly: GCA_946480345.1. The sequence goes on along the minus strand of CAMLJR010000198.1, from coordinate 3,553 downwards.
TCGCTACGCTTGGGCATGAAGTAGACGGCCAGCTAATTCGTGTGGAAACAAAAGTGGCGTGAACCGCTGGCACTTTGCACTGCGCTCATCGCAGCGCGAGCTGTATAAAGTCAGTGCAATAAAAAGGGCGCCGATTGGCGCCCTTATTTTTTGTTTCGCTGGTTAGTTCGTGCGGAACTCATTGACCAAGCCAGCCAAGCGGCCCGCTGCCTGATTCAGTTCGCGGCTCGCTTTCTCGACTTCCTGCACCGAATGCGCCGAACCCTTCGCGACATCGGAAATGTTCACGACGTTGCGCGAAATTTCCTGCGATACCGCCATCTGCTCTTCGGTCGCGCTGGCGATCTGCGTGTTCATGTCGTTGATCATCGATACGGCCTGCTTGATCGCGGACAGCGATTCGCCGGCGCGCGTCGCCTGCTCGACGGTGCGCTGCATTTCTTCGGTGCCCTCGTGCATCGAGCGCACCGCCTCACGCGCACCGCCTTGCAGGCGCTCGATCATGCCCTGAATTTCCTGCGTCGATTCCTGCGTGCGCTGTGCGAGCGAACGCACTTCATCGGCGACGACCGCGAAGCCGCGACCCTGTTCGCCGGCGCGTGCTGCTTCAATCGCCGCGTTCAACGCGAGCAGGTTCGTTTGCTCAGCGATGCCGCGGATCACATCGAGTACCGAGCCAATCGACGACGAATCGGTTTCGACGCGCTTGATGACCTGGCCCGCCGCATCGATGCGATCGGCCAGATGATGGATCGACGCAAGCGCGTCTTCGAGCACGCGGTTGCCGTTTTCGGTTTCGCGGTTGGCGCTGGTGGCGGCATCGGCCGCTTGATGCGCATTGCGGCTGACTTCTTCGATCGCGTGCGTCATCTCGGTGGTGGCGGTGGCAACCTGATCGGTTTCGCGCATTTGAACCGACACGCCTTCGCGCGTCAGCTCGGTGGTATTCGCCAACTGCTGGGCGTTCTGTTGCAGATGCGTGCTGGTGTCGCGCACGTCGCGCAGAATGTCGCCGAAGCGAGTGATCATCGCCTGGAACGCGTGCGCGACCGCGCCGATTTCATCTTTCTGATCGATATCGACACGCACGGTCAGATCGCGATTGCGCTCGGTGGTTTCAATCGCGCTGCGCAACTGAGCCAACGGCTGCGAAATGCTGCGGGCGACCCATGTGCCGACCAATACCATCAGCCCCGCGATAACCACGGCCACGGCAATGAAGGCTTTGAAGGCGGTGTCGTAAATATGCTGCGCCGCCGTGCGCTGTTGTTGCGCCACGTCGAGCTGCAGATCGATCAATTTTTGCAACCGGCCGGTGATCGGATCGATGTATTCATACAGATCGCCGTTGTACTCCATGATCATCGGATCGCCGTCGTCGTTGAGCTGCATCGAGTCGCCCATCGGCGCCAGCAGCTTCGCGGCGGATTCGATACGGCGCAACGCTTTGTCGGTGTGACCGCTGATCTCGGTAACCAGCTTGCGTTCGTCGTCGGTCAGCGTCGAATTCTGGTAGGTGGTCCAATTGTCGCGCGCCTGCTTCTCGGCAGCGATGATCAGCGCGTGCGCTTCGCGCGGCGTCATCATGCCGATCGTGGCCTTGTTGATCGCGGTGACCATGTCGATCGCATAGGCATCGTTGACCTTTTTCAACACGGTCAGCGGCACGACGCGCTTATCGTAGATTTCGCCGACGCCGGCATTGATCTTGGCAAACGAGCTCAGCGACGCAATCACCATCAACACAATGATCGCCAGCGGCAGTCCAACCAGAATCGCCAAGCGTTGCCCGACACTTAAATTATTCATCGTCAGTTCCTTACCGCAGCGCAGTAATGGGGTTTATTGATCGTTCGATAGCGGCGAATTACGCGCGCCGCAGAAAGGATATCGGCAGAGCGCCGCGCAGCTTTACTGGCGGCAAGCCCCATCAACTATAGCAGCGGATAATTCATACCGCCCCGCGAGGCGAAATGAAAAAATGACGGGACGAGGCAGCGGCTCAGCCCGGGCGATGCAGCGTCTGCACTCCGCTAGCGGTGGCGAGCAGCAGCACATCGGCAGCACGCAGCGCGAACAACCCGTTGGTGACGACGCCGGTGATCTGATTGATCTGCGTTTCGAGCGTGCGCGGTGCGTCGATTGCCAGATTGAACACATCGAGAATCACGTTGCCGTTGTCGGTGACGACGCCGGTGCGATAGACCGGATCGCCGCCCAGCTTGACCAGCTCGCGTGCAACATAGCTGCGCGCCATCGGAATGACTTCAACTGGTAGCGGAAACGTGCCGAGCCGCTGCACGTACTTACTCTCGTCGGCGATGCAGACGAATTCGCGCGCGCACGCGGCGACGATTTTCTCGCGCGTCAGCGCGGCGCCGCCGCCTTTGATCAGTTCGAGATTCGCATTGGCTTCGTCGGCGCCATCCACATAAATATCGAAAGTACCGGTGCTGTTCAAATCGAGCACTTCGATTCCATGTTTCTGCAATCGCGCGGCCGAGGCATCTGAGCTGGCAATCGCGCCGGCAAACTTGCCGCGCAGCTCGGCTAAATAATCGATGAAGTAATTTGCCGTCGAACCGGTGCCGATGCCGAGCACGCTGTCATCGCGCAAACGCTCTTTGACGTAATCGAGTGCGGCGCGCGCAACGGCTTGCTTCAAGGCGTCCTGATTCATGGCGGGAACTCCGGTTGAAAGACTGATTTATCGAAGGCCGCGATTATATAGGATGCGCTGCGGCTCTCGTTTACACTGTCCCGCTTTCGATATCCGTTTAACTCCTTTCGATCCCGCTGGCCTGACTGCCCATGCTGCACGACTACGTGAAAAAAATTCTTTGCGCACGCGTTTACGACGTGGCGATGGAAACACCCATCGACGAAGCGCAGCAATTGTCGAAGCGTCTCGACAATCGCGTGCTGCTAAAACGCGAAGATTTGCAGCCGGTGTTTTCGTTCAAATTGCGCGGCGCGTACAACAAGGTCGCGCAATTGACGCCGGAACAACTTGCGCGCGGCGTCGTCTGCGCGTCGGCCGGCAACCATGCGCAGGGCCTCGCGCTCGCTGCCGCCAAGCTCGGTGTCAAAGCGACCATCGTGATGCCGAAAACGACACCGCATATCAAGATCGACGCAGTGCGCGCACGCGGCGGCAAAGTCGTGCTGCACGGCGATACCTACGACGAAGCTGCGCAACACGCGCAACAACTGGTCGAGGAAAAGCAGCTGACCTATGTGCATCCGTTCGACGATCCCGATGTGATCGCCGGTCAGGGCACGATCGGCATGGAAATTCTGCGTCAGCACAACGGTCCGCTCGATGCGATTTTTATTCCGGTCGGCGGCGGCGGTCTGTGCGCCGGTGTCGCTGCGTATGTGAAATACCTGCGGCCGGACATCAAAATCTTCGCCGTCGAAGCCGACGATGCCGCGTGCCTGAAAGCTGCGCTGGACGCTGGCAAACGCGTCACGCTGCCGCATGTCGGGTTGTTCGCCGATGGTGCGGCCGTCGCGCGCATCGGCAAGGAAACTTTCCGAATTTTGCGCAAAA
>CAMLJR010000197.1 GCA_946480345.1 uncultured Spongiibacteraceae bacterium | reverse complement strand
CCCGGAGAAAATAATGCAACCTCTGCGTAAATTGCGCGGCATGTGGCCGTATTTGATCGCGATGTTTTTGAACGCGTTTGTCGATCTCGGCCACAAGATCGTTATTCAAAATACCGTGTTTAAAATTTATGACGGCAATACCCAAGTCATTCTTACCGCGTTGGTGAATGGTCTGATTCTGCTGCCGTATATTTTGTTATTCAGCCCCGCCGGTTTTATTTCCGATCGCTTCCCGAAAAATCGGGTGATGCGTAATGCGGCGTGGTTTGCGGTGTTCATTACATTGATGATCACTGTGTGTTATCACCAGGGCTGGTTCGAATTTGCGTTCGCATTGACGTTATTACTCGGCGCGCAGGCGGCCATTTATTCGCCGGCAAAATACGGTTACTTAAAACCGTTGGTCGGCAAAGAGCGGCTTGCCGAAGGCAATGGCGCGGTGCAGGCGGTGACAATTGTCGCGATTCTCGCCGGCACGTTCGCATATTCCATTCTATTCGAGCGCTGGTTCGATCAATTCGGCGGTCACGACGAGGCATCGATTCTGCGCGCGATCGCGCCGCTCGGCTGGTTGCTCGTCATCAACAGCATTATCGAGCTGGTGATGACGTATCGGTTGCCGCAAATCGAGCAGGGCGATGAGCGTCTGCGCTTTTCGGCACGCGACTATTTGCGCGGCCGCGCGCTGATCGACAATTTGCGTCCGCTACGCAACAACACGGTAATTCGTTTATCGGTGATCGGGCTCGCCGTGTTCTGGGCGGTAAGTCAGGTGATGCTGGCCGCGTTTCCCGCGTTCGCGAAAGAAGCGCTGGGCATTCGCAATACGATCGTGCTGCAAGGAATGCTCGCCACCAGCGGCATCGGCATTATTGTCGGTTCGATGCTGGCTGCGCGCTGGTCGAAGCGCCATATCGAAACCGGCTTGATTCCCGTGGGTGCGCTCGGCATTGCGCTCGGCTTGTTATGGTTGCCGCTGATCGATTCCGTGGCGGCACATTGTGTGAATTTCATGTTCATCGGCGCCATGGGCGGGTTATTTATCGTGCCGCTGAACGCGCTGATTCAATTTCACGCCGGCGAGCACGAGCTTGGCAAAATTCTCGCCGGCAATAATCTTGTGCAAAACATCGCGATGCTGGGTTTTCTCATCGTCACTGCAGTGGTTGCGGTTATCGGTGCCGATACAAAAATGTTGTTGCTGATGATTGCGCTGGTCGCGCTATTCGGCACCGGCTACACCGTCGTGAAACTGCCGCAATCGTTCGTGCGGTTTATCGCGGCATATCTGTTGACGCGTCGCTATCGCGTGCGTGTGCAGGGTTTCAAAAATATTCCCGAGCGCGGCGGTGTGTTGCTGCTCGGCAATCACATCAGCTGGATCGATTGGGCGATTGTGCAGATCGCGTGTCCGCGCCCGGTGCGCTTCGTGATGTTGAAAAGTATTTACGAGCGCTGGTATCTGCGTGGATTTTTCAAATTGTTCGGCGTGATTCCCATTAATCAAGGCGCCGGTGCGCAGAGTTCGCTCGAACAGATCGCGCAGCTTTTGCAAAAAGGCGAAGTGGTGTGTTTGTTCCCGGAAGGAACGATCAGCCGCACCGGTCATCTCGCCGAATTTCGTCCCGGTTACGAACGTGCCTGCGCGCTGATCCCTGACATGGGTCAGGAAAACAGCGTGCATATCGTGCCGTTTTATTTGCGCGGCTTGTGGGGCAGCCAATTTTCGCGATCGAGCGAGCGCTTGCGGCGCATACGCAAAAGCGGTTTGCAGCGCGATCTTATCGTTGCGTTTGGTGCGGCGTTGCCGAAAGACACGCCAGCGGATGTGCTGAAGCGACGCGTATTCGATCTATCGATTCATTCGTGGAGCGATTATGTCGCCGAAATGCCATCGCTGCCGGAGGCATGGCTTATTGCAGCGAAACGCACCGGCCACGGCTTGATGGTGGCCGATACATTGGCCGCGCCGTTGACGGGTTATCAGGGGATCGCCGCAACGCTCGCGTTCGCGCGGCGGATCGCACGACGAGCGCCGGAGCAAAATATCGGTTTGTTGTTGCCGACCAGCAGTGCCGCCGCACTGGCGAATATGGCAGTTCTTTGTAGCGGCAAAACGGCAATCAATCTGAATTACAGCGCGAGCGCGGCTGCCGTCACGCATGCGTTGAGTTTGGCCGACATCAAAACGGTCATTACATCGCGTCGTTTCCTCGAAAAACTCGCGCAGCGCAATCCTGAGCTGAGTGGCTGTTTGGCCGCTGTGAATTTAATCCTGCTTGAAGATTTACACGCGCAGATTCCGCGCGCGGAGCTGGTGCTGCGCTGGCTGAGCGCGCAACTGTTGCCGACATTCGCAACGAAAAAACTTTCGATCGTGTCGCGCAGTGCAGACGCCACGGCAATCATTTTATTTTCAAGCGGCAGCGAAGGCCTGCCCAAAGGCGTGATGCTCAGCCATCGCAATGTGATGGCGAATGTGCGGCAGATCGCTGATGTGTTGAACATCGAAGACAACGATGTGGTGATGGCATCGCTGCCGATGTTTCATGCATTCGGTCTTACCGTGACGACATTCATGCCGTTGCTCGAATCGGTGCCGCTGGTCTGTCACGCCGATCCAACCGATGCGCTCGGTGTTGCCAAAGCCGTCGCCGAATATCGCGCTACCGTGTTGTGTGGCACCGCGACATTTTTACGGTTGTATACGAAGCATCCGCGCGTACATCCGTTGATGTTGCGATCGCTACGCGTCGTTATCGCCGGCGCGGAAAAGCTGACGGAGGATGTGCGCACCGCGTTTCAATTGAAATTCAATAAAGCGATTTACGAGGGTTACGGCGCTACTGAAACAACGCCGGTGGCGAGCGTCAATTTGCCCGATCAACTCGATACTACGCATTGGCAGGTGCAGCTCGGCGGCAAAGCCGGCAGCGTCGGTATGCCGTTGCCCGGATCGAGTTGCAAAATCGTCGATCCCGAAACGCTCGTTGAATTGCCGACGGATGCCGATGGATTAATTCTTATCGGCGGGTGTCAGGTAATGCAGGGATATTTGCGCGACGACGAGCGCACTGCCCATGCGATCGTCGAACTCGATGGTTTGCGCTGGTATAAAACCGGCGACAAAGGCCACCTCGATGCCGATGGATTTCTCACCATTGTCGATCGCTATTCACGCTTCGCAAAAATCGGCGGCGAAATGGTGAGTCTTGCGTCGGTCGAAGAAAAATTGCGCGCGGTGCTCGCGCAACCCGAACTCGATCTGGTGGCGGTCAGTTTGCCGGACGATAGAAAAGGCGAAAAAATTATTGCGCTGATTGCGACGACAACGTCTTCCGACGATATTCGCAAACAGTTACTCGCCGCGCATTTGAGTCCGCTGATGATCCCCGCCGCGATCGGGCTGGTCGCCGAAGTGCCGAAGCTTGGCAGCGGCAAAACCGATTTCGCGGCGGCGAAGAAAATGGCGATGGAGCTGGGTTAGATTCAGCGTTTGCGACTGCGCTCACTCCGGTAATTCGGACGCCAGCATGATGCGATTGCGGCCGGCGCCTTTCGCGCTATAAAGCGCGGTGTCGGCACGATGAACGAGGTCGCGCGGCGTGTGATCCAGATCCGGCACCATTGCCGCAATGCCGATGCTGATGGTCAGGCGGCGGCCGATGGCGGAGCGATCGTGTGTAATATTGGCTGCGCGCAATTCCTGCTGCACGCGCTCTGCAATATGCACCGCGCTGACTTCGTTGGTGTCTGGTAGCAGCACTGCAAATTCCTCACCGCCGTAGCGGGCGGCTAAATCCGATTGCCGCACGATAACGCGCCGCAAAATTGCCGCGACGCGTTTCAACGCTTCGTCACCGAGCTGATGACCATAGTGATCGTTGTAATTTTTAAAATAATCGACATCGAATATCAGCAGCGCGAGTGGCGCGCCCGAGCGCTGTGCGTGCGCCCAGTTATCGACTAACGATTGATCGAAGCGGCGCCGATTAGCTAAACCCGTCAGCCCATCTTGAAATGACAGCGCCTGCATTTCGCTCGCTTGCGCCTGCAATTGATCCTGCTGGATTTGTACGCTGTGAACCAGAGCGTCGATATCGCGACTCAAATCGCCGAGTTCGTTGCCGCGCGTGCTGTTCAAACGTTGCGCGTAATCGTTGTGCGAGCGCACGCCGCGCAAATGTGCGCCGATCGTTAACAGTGGATTGACCAGCGCGCGTTGAAAAATAAATACCATTAGCAGCGCGCCGCAAATACTCGTTGTCAGCGATACGAGTAGAGGTAGCGACCA
>CAMLJR010000196.1 GCA_946480345.1 uncultured Spongiibacteraceae bacterium | reverse complement strand
TCGATCGTCTGGTCAACGTTGCCGGAAGAAGCGCAGCTGTTGATGGCGATGGACGATACAGAATTCATGCGCGCGCTCGGCAACGCTTTCGAGCATCGGCTCGGCGATATCACCGCCGTCAGTCGCCGCTTCAGTTTTCCGCTGCGTGCGCGCCACGCCGACGTATATGTGCAACCGAATCTCGCGTTGATCGGCGACGCCGCACACACGATTCATCCGCTCGCCGGCCAGGGCATCAATCTCGGCTTTCTCGATGCACAGGCGCTCGCCGACGAATTGTTGCGCGCCGCGAAACGCGGCATGAACCCCGGCGACACCGATGTGCTGGCGCGTTATCAACGCGGCCGCAAGAGCGACAACCTGTTGATGCTCGGCCTGATGGATGGCTTTCGACGGCTGTTCGGCGCCAACGACTTGCGCATTCGCTGGCTGCGTAACACTGGCCTCAACCTGACCGACCGCAGCGGCCCGCTTAAACGCTTTTTAATTCGACAAGCGATGGGCATTAGCTTTTAATCGCAACTCATAAACACTGTTTATAAAAATAAAGCGAGGACGAACCATGAGCGAATTCCGATTCGACGGCAAAGTCGCGATCGTCACAGGCGCCGGCGGCGGTCTGGGCAAGGCCTATGCGAAATTGCTCGCCGCGCGCGGCGCGAAAGTGTTGGTTAACGATCTGGGCGGCGACTTCCAGGGCCAAGGCAGCGATGTGAACTACGCGCAAGCGACCGTCGACGAGATCCGCGCGGCCGGTGGTATTGCCGAAGCCAACGGCGACAGCGTCGGCAGCACTGCCGGCGTCAATGCGATCGTTGCGCAGGCGATGGATACATGGGGCGGTATCGATATCGTCGTAAACAACGCCGGTGTCGTGGTGGGCACCGGCCCGCTGTGGAACGTCACCGACGAACAGTGGGAAACCGATATCAACATCGCTGCGGGCGGCACCTTCCGCATGTGTCGCGCGGTGTGGAAACACATGTGGGAGAAAAACTACGGTCGCATCGTCAATGTCGCGTCGTCATCATTTTTCGGCATGGGCAGCGGCGTCGGTTATCCGGCTGCGAAAGGTGCCGTCTGGGGCATGACGCGCGGGCTTTACACCGCCGCCAACGCGCAGGGCAAAAACATTCGCGTCAATTGCATCATGCCGATCGCGGGCAGCCGCATGACCGCGCTGCTGGGCGATGAAATCAACGCGATGATGCACAACGAATTCCCGCCGCATGCGGTGGCGCCGGTGGTGGCGTTGCTCGCGCACGAACAATCGCCGTGCAACGGTGAAATGTTCAGTGTCGGCGGCGGCGGTTTCGCGCGTGTTTTCCTCGGTATTTCCAGCGGCTATCGCGGCGCCAACAAAAATCTCTCGATCGAAGAAGCGCACGCGCATTTTTCGGAAGCGATGGCGACCGACGAATTCATCGTGCCGAAGGACTCGCTCGAAGATGCCGAGCAATACACATCAACCGTGCCGTGGAATGTTTTCCGCCAGTTCATCGGTTAAAACTCAGCAACTTAAATATTTCTTGATGCCGCTCATCAGAGCGGCCCATCACTCCCGATTCGCCGGGTTGTAATTGCATTGCCGGGCGGTAGAATGCCGGGCATTCCGCTTTTCTCTTACTTCTTACTCTATTTTTTACTCTGACTGCGCAAGCGAGCATCCCATGAGCCAGACACCGAACGAATTGAAATACGCCAGCACGCACGAATGGGCGCGCCTCGAAGAAGACGGCAGCGTGACGGTGGGCATCACCGACCATGCGCAAAACGCGCTCGGCGATGTGGTATTTGTCGAGCTGCCGGATGTCGGCAGCGATCTGACGCAAGGCCAGGAAGCCGGCGTGGTCGAATCGGTGAAAGCGGCATCGGATGTGTACGCGCCCATTTCGGGCCGAGTGATCGCAATCAACGATGCACTCGAAGATGCACCCGAAACGATCAACGGCGATCCGTATCACGAAGGCTGGTTCTATCGACTCGAACCGAGCGATGTGGCCGAACTCGACGATTTGCTCAGCGCCGAGGCGTATCAGGAACAAGTCGAAAACGAATAATTCTCCAAAGCGCCGGCAACCGTCGGCGCTTTTATTCCCGCTCTAATCGCTCGCTCTAAACAGCGCTAACAGTTTCTCTCAGGCGCGCCGCGTCGCTCACTTTCAATCGAGTACCTAAATGACCGATTCGCTGCAGCCATTGGTTCTTAATCCGAATGCCGAACGCCGCCTGCGCGCCGGCCATGTCTGGATCTACAGCAACGAAATCGATACGAAAAAATCGCCGCTGAAGAATTTCGAAAACGGCGAGCAGGTCATGGTGTATGCGTCGAACGGCAAAGCGCTCGGCATCGCGTATATCAACCCGCATACATTGATTTGCGCACGCATGATCAGCCGCGAACATCCGCTCGATAAATCGCTGCTGGTGCATCGGCTCAATATCGCGCTCGCATTGCGCGAACGCGTGTTCGGCGCGCCGTATTATCGACTCGTATACGGCGACAGCGATTCGCTCTCGGGCCTTGTCGTCGATCGCTTCGGCGATTATCTGGTTGTGCAAACCAACACCGCCGGCATGGAGCGCGTGATCGACGATATCGTCACCGCGTTATGTCAGGTGGTGAAACCGCGCGGCATTCTGCTGAAAAACGATTCGCGCGTACGCGCCTCGGAAGGGCTCGACGAATACGTCAAAGTCGCGTTCGGCGAAGTGCCCGAATTCGCCGAGCTGATCGAAAACGATACGCGCTTCGCCGCACCGCTCTACACCGGCCAGAAAACCGGCTGGTTCTACGATCACCGCAACGCACGCGCGCATTTAGGTCCTTATGTGAAAGGCCGGCGTGTGCTCGATGTGTTTTCGTACATCGGTGGCTGGGGCATTCAGGCTGCGCAGTTCGGCGCCAGCGAAGTGACGTTCATCGATAGCTCGGCGTTCGCGCTCGAATGCGTACAGCGCAATGCCGCATTGAACAACGTCGGCGATATCGTCAAAACAATCGAAGGCTCGGCATTCGATGTATTAAAAGATTTGCACGAACGCGAAGAAAAATTCGACACGATCATTCTCGATCCGCCCGCATTCATTCCGCGCCGCAAAGATATTAAAGCCGGCAGCGAAGCGTATCGACGCATCAACGAACTCGCGATGCGCTTGTTAACGCGCGATGGATTTTTAATTTCCGGCTCGTGCTCGCTGCATTTATCGCGCAACGAACTCGTCGATATTCTGCGCGCTGCATCGCGCCATATCGACCGCCAATTGCAGGTGCTCGAACAACACACGCAAGGCGCCGATCACCCGGTACACCCGGCGATTGCAGAAACCGAATATTTGAAATCGGTGTTTTGTCGGGTATTTGTGCCTTAAACAAATGCGCTGAAATATAAATCGGAGAACTGCAATGATTCGACACACTGTAGTGTTTTGTCTGAAACACGAAAAAGATTCCGCCGAGGAATTGTCGTTCTTCACCGCCGCAAAAAAACTCGCAAATATTCGCGGCGTCGAAAATTTCGAAATGCTGCGCCAGATCAGCACGAAAAGCGGTTTCGATTACGGCTTCTCAATGGAATTCGCCGATCAAGCTGCTTACGACGCTTACAACGCCGATCCCTCACATGTCGAATTTGTGCAGCAACGCTGGATTAACGAAGTCGCGGAGTTTATGGAGATTGACTATGTGGCATTGGAAAAATGAACTGCAGAACACAACCAGATCAAATCGCGAGTTGCTGTCGATTTCAACAACCGAATCGGACCTGGCATAGCCAAAAATTTTTCCGACGACCTACGTAATCTGTTCTGCGAAACGATCTTCTCTTTTGTACCCGTTCTTTTAACCAGACGGGCAACTTCCGAAATCGAACCGAAGCGGATAATCATTTAGAAAATATGACAGGCGCTTGCTTCGGCCGTAGAGGCCGTTCTAAAAATAGAGCCAGAATCAAAAGCGGACGTTCACACAGAGCACGGCGTTCGAGCGAAGTATTTTCTACAGGTCAACGCAGTGCTCAGCGGTAAGTGCGAGCGCGGTGAGTAATTTATCCGCTTACAGCGCTTTGTTATACGATTAGCTCTTAATTTCTAATTGGCAGCTTTTTAACGCCACGTCACTATTACTTGGGTCAACGATTAGATGTAGAAAATATTTTCCTGGTTTTTCCATTGCTGTAAGAAATACGGGTACACAGCGATTAACTACATATCTGTAGCTAACATTAGTGACGTCTTTAAATGCTACTGTTAGCGGATTACCTGTATCCTTTTCTATGCCAGTAATGCTCGGATTGGATTCATGAAGATT
>CAMLJR010000195.1 GCA_946480345.1 uncultured Spongiibacteraceae bacterium | reverse complement strand
TGAGTATGTACGGGACAAAAACACCTCAATGCCGTCGGCCCGTTTTCCCGACTGCATCGGTATAATCCCGCCCCATGACCCAATCCGCGCTGCAAATCCTCAACACCATTTACGGCTATCCGCAGTTTCGCGGCCAGCAGGCCGACATTATCGAAACGGTGGCGCAGGGGCGCGATGCGCTGGTGCTGATGCCTACCGGTGGCGGCAAATCGCTGTGTTATCAAATTCCTTCGCTGCTGCGCGCCGGCATCGGCATCGTCGTGTCGCCATTGATTGCGTTGATGCAGGATCAGGTCGAAAACCTCCATCAGCTCGGTGTGCGAGCGGCTTATTTAAATTCGACGCTCGATGCCGATGCGCAATACGCGATCGAGCAGCAATTGCTACACGGCGAGCTCGATATGCTGTACATCGCCCCCGAGCGTTTGTTGCAGGAGCGCACATTACAATTTTTGCAGCGTTGTCCAATCGCGTTATTCGCCATCGATGAGGCTCACTGCGTCAGTCAATGGGGTCATGATTTCCGCAAGGATTATCTCGGCCTCAGTTTGTTGCACGAACGTTTTCCACGGGTCCCGAGAGTTGCGCTCACCGCAACCGCCGATCAACGCACACGTGCCGAAATCGCCGAACGTCTGCAATTGCAGGATGCAGAATGGTTTGTCAGCGGTTTTGACCGGCCGAATATTTGTTACAAGGTCGCGGCGAAAATCGATGCGCGCAAACAATTACTGAAATTTCTCGACAGCTATCGCGGTCAGGCCGGCATCGTGTACTGCCTGTCGCGAAAAAAAGTCGAAGCCACTGCCGAGTGGCTGTGCGATGAAGGCTTCACCGCTTTGCCGTATCACGCCGGCTTATCGCCGATTTTGCGCGAAACGCATCAACGCCGATTTTTGCGCGAAGACGGCATCGTGATGGTGGCAACGATAGCGTTCGGTATGGGCATCGATAAACCCGATGTGCGTTTTGTCGCGCATCTCGACTTGCCCAAAAGCATGGAAGCGTACTACCAGGAAACCGGCCGCGCCGGCCGCGACGGCGAACCTGCTACTGCGTTACTGCTCTACGGTTTACAGGACGTCGTGCGCATGAAAGACATGCTCGCGAACAGCGAAGCCTCCGAACAATTCAAGCGGCTCGAACGCCATAAGCTCGATACGTTGCTCGGCTGGTGCGAACTTACCGATTGCCGTCGCAGCGCGTTACTCGCGTATTTCGGCGATGACTACGGCGCGCGCTGCGGCAACTGCGATACCTGTTTAACACCGCCGAAAACCTGGGACGCGACGCAAGCCGCGCAGAAATTATTGTCGTGCGTGTATCGCAGCGGCCAACGTTTCGGCGCCGCGCATGTAGTCGATATTTTGCTCGGCAAAGACAACGAAAAAATTCGCCAATACGAGCACGACAAACTCAGTACGTATGGCATTGGCAAAGGTTTACATGAGCAGCAGTGGCGCTCGCTGATTCGACAATTGTTGATTCGCGGCTTATTGGAAATCGATGTGCAGGGTTTTGGCGGTTTACGTTTGACCGAATCGGCCCGACCGGTTTTGCGCGGGGAAATATCGCTCGCGTTGCGTATCGACACCACCGAAACCGGTGCGCGCGAGCAGCGTTCGCGCAATCGTCTGGTCGAAGTCGAACCCGAATTGGCGCCGTTGTGGCAGGCACTGCGCGAATGCCGCAAGAAAATCGCCGAAGAGCAGGGCATTGCACCGTTCATGGTGTTTCACGATGCGACATTGCGTTTAATGGCCGTCGAACAACCGACCACGCCACGCGAATTGCTCGCTATTTCGGGCGTTGGCCAGAGCAAACTCGACCATTACGGCGCGCAGTTTCTGGCCGTGATTCGCGATTACATCGGCGCGCAGCTAATAACATGAGAGTGCAAATAACGACATGAGCGGCAATTTTTCTTACGCCGTAAAATTCCAATCGCGCAAAACGCTCGCGGTTCACGTGCTGGATGATGGCGCGATCGAAGTGCGCGCGCCGCGCGGCATGAGCGAAAAACATATTGTGCAATTCGTCGAGCAAAAGGCCGCGTGGATCGTCAAATCGCGTGAGCGCCAGTTACAGCGCAGGCAATGGCAAACCGACGTGCAACCGGGCGCGGCAATGTGGTTTTTAGGCAAGCCGCGTCAGCTGGAAGTGGTACAGAGTCAACAGCCGGCAGTGTTATGCAGCGATGAAATCATCGCGGTCAGCACGCGCGATCATTGGAATTTGCCGCAATTATCGCGGCAATTGAACGATTGGTATCGCGATCAGGCGCAGCAGGTTTTTAGCGAAAGATTATTGCTGGTCTGCCAGCGCTTTCCCGGCATTCTGGCCGCGCCGGAATTGCGCCTGCGAAAAATGCGCAGACGTTGGGGCAGTTGCAGCCGCAGCGGTCGCGTCACATTGAACACCGAGCTGGTGAAATTACCGTTATCGATGATCGATTACGTGATCGCGCACGAGCTGTGTCATTTATTCGAATTCAATCACGGCAAAAAATTTTATCGGATGCTCGAAAGCGTGATGCCGGATTGGAAACAGCGCGAGCAGGTGTTGAAGCAGTTTTAACGCTACTGGCTTTTGTGAGTCAGTGACGCCGCATGGACTTCCCAGTTCTGTCCGTCGAACTTAACGATTTTTACTTCTTTTGGTTGAGTTTCCAGGCAGCGCAGATTCACATCGACGCCGTCGGGATTCGAACGTGGGATATAAAACGATTTGATGCCGCATACACGGCAGAATTTGTGCTCGGCGACCCCGGTGTTAAAGGTATAGGTGGTCAGCTTGTCTTCGCCAGCTATCAGGCGAAAATCGCGTTGCGGAACGATTAAATGCAAAAAGTCGGTCATTCGACAGATAGAACAATTGCAATCTTCGACTTCGACAGAGTCCGGCGCTTCGACCTCGAACCGAACTGCGCCGCAGTGACAGCCGCCTTGATAGATCATCGGAACCCCTTCGGAAAAATCGGTATGAGTTTGCTGCGGGCTATCTGCGAAACAGCGCGATCAGTTCGATTATTTATCCGCCGACTCGGCCGGTCGGCCAATTTTATCCGCAACGTGATCGGCAGTTTCCTGCGTAGCTTGTGCCGCGCGTTTTACTCCGTTGGTTGTTGCTTCTACCCCGCGTTTGACGCCGCGCTCGGTAGCTTGTGCGCCTTTCTCGATGCCGCGTCGGGTCGCTTGCGCCGCGTGCTCGACACCATCGGCGGTGGCTTTTGCGCCGCGTTCGACGGCATCCTCGACTTTATCGATGACGGGCTTGTCATTGGCTTCTGCGCGTGTCGTTTCGCTGGTCACCGTTAGCGCCAATGCCGACAACAGAAACGTAAAACTTATTCGCACAAGATTCATATTCGCAATGCTCCGATGGGGCGTGATTGATTTAACGGCGTTAATTTCGTGGCGCGCGTCTACGCCAGATCGTCGCTAATGCGCTGCCGATAATGCAATGCGTTAGCGCCGAGATTGCACTCGGTACATCCACACCAGAGCCCGCTGGAAAATGCGTGCGAGCGAGATGTGCGCCGAGGCCCGAGTTCTGCATTCCGACTTCGATGGAAATAGTTCGCGCCACCGTTTCGCTGCGATTGATCCAATACGAAAACAAATATCCCAAACCGAAACCGAGTCCATGCAGCATCACAACACCTAATAACAAGCGCGGGCCCGCTTGCATGACTTGTTCGCGGCCGGCGCCGAGTACGGAAGCGACAATCAAAGCAATCACAATTACCGCTATCGATGGACTGATGCGTACAACTTGAGTTGTCAATTTCGGTGCAAAACGATTTAGCGCGATACCCAGTGCGACCGGCAACAATATGACTTGCAGACAGGAGATAAATAATCCCCATGCATCGACTGGCATGCGGGTACCTGCGAGCGCTGCAGTGAGCCACGGCGTCATCGCGACCGCCATCATCGTCGTCAACGTAGTGAGCGTGACCGATAACGCTACGTTTGCGCGCGACAGATAGGTAATCACATTAGAGGCAGTGCCGCCGGGGCAGCATGCAACGAGTATTAATCCCACTGCGTAAGCATCCGGCAATGCCAGGAGTTTCGCGATACCCCAGCCTGATAACGGCATGATGGTGTATTGCAGGGTCACACCTGCAACGACCCAGCCGGGCATTTGGAGCACGCGCTTAAAATCTTCGGCGGTGAGTGTGATGCCCATGCCCAACATGATGATGCCGAGTCCATATGTGATCCATGGGCCACTGAACCATGTAAAAAGCGGTGGATACCACAGTGAAAGAATGCTGCAACCGATAACCCAAATCGGAAAGGCGTTAGCGAAGCGGGCAAGTAAATTAT
>CAMLJR010000194.1 GCA_946480345.1 uncultured Spongiibacteraceae bacterium | reverse complement strand
ACGCGGCGACAAATCACATTGCCCGACGGCGCGATGTGCGAACTCGACGACGATCCGCTGCTCGACCAATGGTTCAACGCCGCCAGCGATAAGCGCTGGCATTTACTCGCCGCGCTCGAACGGCATTGGCTCGCCATTTCATTCTCGGCAATTTTAATTATCGCGTTGACAGCCAGCGCGGCGATCTGGGGCTTGCCTTATGCCGCGCAGAAAATCGCGCGCGCCGTACCGCAGACATGGAGCGATCGCATCGGCGCCGGTGCTCTGACTGCGCTCGACGAAATGCTCGGCACCGACACCACGCTGACGCCGGCCCGCCAACAACAATTGCGCGAACAATTTTCCGCGCTCGCGACTGCGGTGAATGTGCCGTCGCGATTCGAATTTCGCGAATGGAAAAAACTCGGCGCGAATGCACTCGCACTGCCCGATGGCACCATCGTCATCACCGATGAGCTGGTACAGCTCGCCAGCGACGATCGCGAATTGCAGGCGGTGATCGCGCATGAACTCGGCCATGTGCACGAACGTCATGCGCTGCAAAAAATCATTGCCGATTCCGGCTTGGCGGCGATGATTTTCGCGCTCACCGGCGATCTCTCCAGTTTCGGCAATATCGCCGTGGCGGCGCCGACCCTGCTGACGCATTTACATCATTCGCGCGATCTCGAAAGTGATGCCGATCGTTTCGGCTTTGCCTTGCTCGCCCGTCAGCACATCGATTCGAAATGGTTTGCCAGTATCATCCGCAAACTCGAAAGCGCGCATGCATCCGGGCGTGATCAGCGTGACGACGATTTCGATGGCTGGCTGCGTTCGCATCCGATGAGCGAGCAACGTGCGCGCAACGCCGAATATTTCGATGCGCACAAATGAAATCTTCGGCATTTATCCTCTCCGAACTTGATACTCTCGGAAGTCGCGACCGCGATAATTAACACTTCCGAAAAATCGCACGGCACACAAACTGCATTGCTCGCACCGCCGCGATCAAAGCAGAACAGGAGTCGGCATGAGTATTTTGGTTGGCCTGAGACATTCCACGATTTATCGCTACGATCGCCGTATCGAAGTCGGCCCGCAAATAGTGCGTTTGCGTCCGGCGCCGCACTGTCGTACACCGATCATCAGCTATAGCTTGAATGTTCGGCCCGCCAACCACTTCCTCAACTGGATTCAAGACCCGTTCTCGAATTACATGGCGCGGCTGGTGTTTCCGGAAAAGACCGACGAGTTCATTGTCGATGTCGATCTAGTCGCGGATATGACCGCGTACAACTCGTTCGATTTTTTCGTCGAGAGTTATGCCGAGAAATTTCCGTTCAGTTATCCCGATGCGTTGAAAAAACAATTGGCGCCCTTTCTTGAAACCAAGGAGTGGGATCAGCGGTTCGCCGCGTATCTCGACGCGGTGCCGCGCACCGATACAGCGATCATCGATTTTCTGGTCGCGATCAATCAGCGCATCTGGCGCGATGTCAGTTACACGGTGCGGTTCGAGCCCGGCGTGCAGACGCCGGCGGAAACGTTGGCGATCGGCAGCGGTTCGTGCCGCGATTCGGCATGGCTGCTGGTGCAGTTGTTGCGTCACCTCGGCCTCGCCGCGCGCTTCGTGTCCGGCTATCTCGTGCAATTAACGTCTGACCAAAAATCATTAGATGGCCCCAGCGGTCCCGAGGCCGATTTCACCGATCTGCACGCCTGGGTCGAGGTGTACGTGCCGGGTGCCGGCTGGCTCGGGCTCGATCCGACTTCGGGCCTGTTCGCCGCCGAGGGCCATATTCCGCTGTCTTGTACGCCGGAGCCGGTCGATTCGGCGCCGATTACCGGCGCCGTCGAGAAATGCGAAGTCACCTTCGAATACAGCAACGAAGTGGTGCGGATGAAGGAAGACCCGCGCGTCACCAAACCATTCACCGAACACGAATGGAGCGACATCAACACGCTCGGCGAACACATCGACGGTCTGCTGCAGAAAAACGATGTGCGGCTGACGATGGGTGGCGAGCCGACCTTCGTGTCGATCGACGACATGCAATCGCCGCAGTGGAACACCGAGGCCGACGGCGAGCACAAACGCGCGTTGGCGATGGTGCTGACCGAAAAGCTCAAGGCCGATTTCGCGCCTGCAGGAGGGCTACTGCATTTCGGTCAGGGTAAGTGGTATCCCGGCGAAGCGCTGCCGCGCTGGCAGTATTCGCTGTACTGGCGCAAGGATGGCGAACCGCTGTGGCGCGGTAGTTCGCCATTGCCGGCGCCGAAGCCGGTGCCGGATGAAGCGGCGCGCGCATTGTTGAGAATGGTGTGCGCGCAGCTCGAGTTGTCGAGCGGCGCGATTCACCCCTGCTACGAAGACCCCTTTCACACGCTGTGGCAGCAGGGCGCGTTACCGCTCGATGAAACGCCGACCAACGATCACGAAGATCAGGCCAAGCGCACGCTCGCGCAGATTCTCAAGCGGGGATTGAACAAGCCGCGCGGTTATTGCCTGCCGCTCGGATTCAATCCGGTAAGCCAGCGTTGGCAGACCTGCCGCTGGCGCTTCCGCCAGAGCGCGATGTACCTGCTGCCGGGAAATTCGCCGCTCGGTCTGCGTCTGCCGTTGTCGAGCCTGTCCCAGCAGGCGCGCGCCGATGTGTTCGAGCCGATTCCGGCCGATCCGTTTGCGCCCGTTCCCCAAGAATTGAAGGCGCAGGCGTTGAAGCCACCGATGTCCGGTGCGGCCGATCCGCTGCCGGATATGGCGATCCACACTGCGTTGTGCGCCGAAGTGCGCGATGGCCGGCTGTACATTTTCCTGCCGCCGGTCGGCACGCTGGAGCAGTTTGTCGGCTTGCTCGATGCCATCGCACGCGCTGCCGATGAGCTGCGGTTGACGCCATTTATCGAAGGCTATCAGCCGCCGCACGACAGCCGGTTGCAGAAGCTGGCGGTGACGCCGGACCCCGGCGTGATCGAGGTCAACGTGCAGCCGACGCAAAGCTGGCCGGAGCTGGTGCATTTGACCGAAACGCTGTACGCCCGCGCTCGCGAGACGCGGCTCGGCACCGAAAAATTCATGCTCGACGGCCGCCACTCCGGCACCGGCGGCGGCAACCACGTCACGCTCGGCGGCGTAACGCCAACGGACAGTCCGCTGCTGCGCCGGCCCGATCTGCTGCGTTCGCTACTGACGTTCTGGCAGCACCATCCGAGCCTGTCGTATCTGTTCAGCGGCTTGTTCATCGGCCCGACTTCGCAGGCGCCGCGCGTCGATGAAGGCCGGGTCGAGCGGCTGTACGAACTGGAGATCGCTTTCTCCCAGCTCGCTGCTGCCGGTGGCGAGCACGGTGATTCGAGCCGGCCCTGGCTGATCGACCGCGCGCTGCGCCATCTGCTCACCGATCTGACTGGCAACACGCATCGCAGCGAGTTCTGCATCGACAAGCTGTACTCGCCGGATTCGGCCAGCGGGCGACTCGGGATTCTCGAATTCCGCGCCTTCGAAATGCCACCGCACGCGCGCATGAGCCTGGTGCAGATGCTGTTACTGCGCGCCTTCGTCGCGCTGTTCTGGGAGAAGCCGTATCAGCACAAGTTGGTTAATTGGGGTGCCGCGCTGCACGACCGCTTCATGCTGCCGCAGTTCATCAACCGCGATTTCGACGACGTGCTGACTTTCCTGAATGAAAACGGATTGCCGTTCAAATCGCATTGGTTCGACGCGTTCAAGGAATTCCGTTATCCGCGCATCGGTCATCTGGAAATCGAAGGCATGGCGCTGGAGCTGCGTCACGCGCTCGAACCGTGGTTCGTGCTCGGCGAGGAAGCCAGCGCCGGCGGCACCGCGCGCTATGTCGATTCGTCGATGGAGCGGATGCAGATCAAGGTACGCTTCGGCACGCCGGGCGATCGCTATGTGCTGACCTGCAACGGCAAGCGCGTGCCGATGATTCCGACTGATGAAGAAGGCACTTTCGTCGCCGGCATTCGTTATCGCGCCTGGCAGCCGTGGTCGGCGCTGCATCCGACCATCGGCGTACATTCGCCGCTGGTGTTCGATTTCTTCGATACCTGGAACGGCCGCGCGCTCGGCGGCTGCACTTATCACGTTGTGCATCCAGGCGGGCGCAGCTACGAGCACTTTCCGGTCAATGCGCTCGAAGCCGAGGCGCGGCGCGTCAACCGTTTTGAATCGATGGGCCACGCGCACGGCGCGCTGGTGGCAAAACCGCTGTTCGAAGTCGAGCCGCGTTTCCTGACCGAGTTTCCGCATATGCCGAGCGCCGGCAAGCTCGAACGCCACCCGCCGAAGGGGGCGGTTAAACCGCCGCCGCCCAAGTCGAATCTCAGTTACCCTTACACGCTCGA
>CAMLJR010000193.1 GCA_946480345.1 uncultured Spongiibacteraceae bacterium | reverse complement strand
CCCGACGCTTTGGCATAAACGACTGAAGCGGCGGATTACAAACACAACTCGAAGGAAGAACCCCCATGAATCCTCTCAACTCCGTGAAAGGCTCGATTGCGGTTGGTGTGGTTGCATCGATTGTCATCGCTGTGATCATCACTGGCGGCTTTAGTTTCAACGAATTTGCATTGGCGCGCTGGATTCACTATCTGGCCGGCGTGATGTGGATCGGTCTGCTGTATTACTTCAATGCGGTACAAGTGCCAGGTTTGGCCGATGCAGCTGCCGATAAAGGCGGCCCGGGCGGCGCAGGCATCTCCAAGTACATCGCTCCGCGCGCGCTGTTGTGGTTCCGCTGGGCAGCGGTCGTTACCTGGTTAACCGGCGCATGGTATTTGATCCGTGGCGGCAATTTCGTCGGCGCATTTGCGCTCGGCATGTTGGGCGAAACGGTCAACACCTATCAACTGACCATCGGTATCGGCGCATGGCTCGGCACCATCATGCTGTTCAACGTATGGGCGCTGATTTGGCCGAATCAACAGAAAATCCTCGGCCTGGTACCGGCCACCGAAGAAGAAAAAGCCAAGGCACGCAATGTGGCGAAATATGCATCGCGTACCAACTTCGTACTGTCAGTCCCAATGCTGATGTGCATGGGCGGCGCTTCGCACGGCTTGCCGTTCTAATTGCTGCATATCGTGTAACTAGACAGATCGCTCTAATAAAAAGCAGCTTCGGCTGCTTTTTTTATGCCTGCATATTTTTGGCGTGATCGATGTCAAAAATCTTGCGACAACAACGGCATGAAACCGCTGTGCTTCTGTCTCAGTTATCGAAATGGTGCACAATGCGCTCGCAAAAATTATTAGCCAGGAGAGGACATCATCATGAATAAATCGATGCTTACCGGCACCGTGCTCGGCGTCGTGGTTGCGACCGCTGGCGGTGCAGCCGGTTATAAATTAATGACCCAACAACAATATGCCGATGTACTCAGCGTCACCCCCGTCAAAGAAACCATCCGCACGCCGCGTCAGGAATGCCACGACGAGCAAGTCACGCACACCCGCCCGGTAAAAGATGAAAACCGCATCGCGGGCACAGCAATCGGCGCGGTGTTGGGTGGCGTCCTCGGCAATCAGGTGGGCGGCGGTAGCGGCAAGAAAATCGCCACGGTTGCCGGCGCGGCGGCTGGTGGTTATGCCGGCAATAAAACCCAACAGCACATGCAGGAAGGCGATACTTACACCACCGTCGAACAACGCTGCCGCACCGTCACCGACAAACACGAAAAAGTTGTCGGCTACGATGTTCGCTATAGCTTTAAGGGCAAAGAAGATACTGTGCGAATGGATCGCGAACCGGGTAATAAAATTCCGGTGAAAGATGGTCAGCTCGTGCTGAATGACGAACCGCCCCAATAAATAATCGGGTAAAAATAAGGGCGCTAGGCGCCCTTTTTATTTCAGCGTCTTTTTATGAATGTTGACCTGCACTCACTGTGCAATCACCACTTTGCCGACATGTGCGCGGCTCGCGAAATGGCGGACCGCATCCTCGGCTTTATCGAAGGCGTAAACGGAATCGATCACCGGTTGAATGCGGTTGATTTCGACGAAGCGCAGCATCGCTTCCAGATCGCGGCGACTGCCCATGCCATTGGCATACAACGTCAGGATCTTGTGATTGATCGGCAGCAGATGCTCGTAATCGATGCTGCCCATGCCGCCGACGATGCCGACCATCGCGACACGGCCACCGACCTTCGCGGCAATAATCGACTGCGGCAACGTATTCGGGCCGCCGACTTCCACTACTAAATCGACACCCTGCCCCTGCGTTGCTTCGAGCACCGCCGCGCCCCATTCGGGCGTGGTCTTGTAATTGATGACGACATCGGCACCGAGAGCCTTCAACCGTTCGGACTTATCCGTCGACGATGTGGTTGCGATTACGCGACAACCCATCGCTTTAGCAAACTGCACCGCGAATAACGACACACCCCCAGTGCCCAACGTAAGAATCGTCGAGCCCGGCAACACGCCGCGCCGCGACGGACCTCCCATCAGGCTATTCCACGCGCTGAGGCCGGCGCACGGCAGGCTTGCTGCCGCCTCGAAGCCGGTGCTGTCCGGGACTGCCACCAAACCGCTTTCCGGTAGCAACACGCTTTCGCTCAACGTGCCGTGAGTGGTAATACCCAATACAACACCGGTTGTGTCGCTTGCTGGCTCGCCCGACAACCAATTCAGATGCGGATTGGTGACGACACGATCGCCCACTTTCCACTTCGTCACGCCGGCGCCGACGGCTTCGATAATTCCAGCGCCGTCGAGCAACGGAACCATGCCATCGACCGGGAACGCGCCGCTGAAACACACCAGATCGACGAAATTCAAAGAATGCGCTTTCATCCGCACCCGCACCTGATCGTAGCCTGGCGTAGGCTCCTCGACTTCACGCACTGATAGCCCAACCTGCGCGCCCCACACGTTTTCAATAATTTTCGATGCGTCGTATTGATAGGTTTTCATGAGTTTCCCGCCAAATTTTGAACACGCACTATATAAGCTCGTTTGTAACGAGGCGAGACTCGATCGAATTCGGGGGCGTGCGTAAATATGAGGTTTGTAGTCGGTGAAGATGGAAGAGCCCATGACATTGAGCTTCTTGAAATGTGGCCCACGATAATTGAGCCATATGTTTATAGCGCAAAGTCAGCGATATCTAAATTGAGATTTTCTCCGTCTATAACCAATCCAACGAAGAAAATAGTTTTAACTAATTATGTGACCACCTTTTTCAAATCCCCTTCATTGGACCAGCATGTGCTGGAGGAAGAGGGAAAAAAGATTAGGCAGAACTGTAGATTAAGCGTATTAGGTAAATAAAGGATTTTCGACATGCGCACGATATCTAAGACGGCGTAATTCATTGCGCCCTACGGACTAAAACAAATTGATGCAACGCGTTTCATTTATTGTGCCCTACGCTATTTCCTCTCGGTCGCTGCCTGCTCCCGTATTTCCTTCTCCGCATTATCCGCGTAAGTCCTGCAGCCAATCGCTTTGGGTTGTGGTTTTTTTGCGTCGACATAATTCCATCCACTGCGAAATGGATGCGGTGTCAGCAATACATCACAAGGCAACTTGCGCACGATTGCAAAGCTGCGTTCAAAATCCTTCAGAATGTTTGGGTAACTTGGGTTATTCGTCAGCTTGTAACCGGGAGCCGTCAGGCTGTCGACATAAGCGATCTGTATAGGCCTACCGTTTTTTGTGTCGCTCCATGTCCAGCTTGTGCTTCCCGGCGTATGCCCCGGCGTAAACCACGAATGAAAAGCCGTAGTGCCGAGATAAATAATTTCTCCGTCCTGAATTAGTCTGTCGGCGTGTACTGGCGGATAAATAATGCTGTCGCCAAAATGAATGTCGCTGCTACCACCGTGCTCCAGTATCGCCGCTGATTCGGCATTACTAATCAGCGTTGCACCGGTTGCACGTTTTAGCGCAGCGAGAGAACCTGCATGATCGCCGTGGGCGTGAGTAAGAAAAATAAAGCGGACATCATGCGGCGTTAGGCCGAGGCGCTTGATATTAGTAAGCACGGCATCAGCCGCTTGTGGCATCCCCCCATCGATTAATACCGCACCATCATCCGTCTTGATCAATAGCGATGTGATTTCGGCAGTACCCACCTGCCATACGTGATCACTGACCTGAAGTGGTTCAATCGGTGTAATCCAGCCAGGCGCGACTGCATAGGCTTTTAATTGTGGTAATACGTCGGCGCGGACATTGGCAATCATATAGATCGCAAAGAGAATCGCAGTTGCAGATTTCAGTCTCATCTCATGCTCCGTTCAATCAAATCCGCCGATGGAAATTACCTTTAAAAAACCTGTGCTTCGGTGTTGTCTAAAACAGATGGCGCAATGCATTTCATTTATCGCGCCTTGTTCAAGCTAGATATGCAAACAATCGCACAGTCCAAGAATGGAGATTTCCATACTATCGCTCCCGCAAATTCTTTTACACACAATAGGACGTGAAAACATGGCATTTGATGCTTTCTTAAAAATTGATGGTATACCCGGCGAATCCACCGACGATAAACATAAAGATTGGATTGAAATTACCTCTTACAGCCATGCTGCGCATCAAATAGTTTCCAGAACCGCTAGTAGTGCGGGAGGTGCATCGACCGAACGGGTAAACTTTAATGATTTGGTCGCCAGCAAACTTATAGATAAATCGTCCCCTAAGCTGCTAGAAGCCTGCTGCTCCGGAAAACACATTAGAGAGGTCGTTATTGAACTCTGCCGCTCGGGTGGTGATAAACAAAAATATTTAGAAATAAAAATGGGGCAGGTATTAATCAGTGGATACCAACATGGCGCAGCGG
>CAMLJR010000192.1 GCA_946480345.1 uncultured Spongiibacteraceae bacterium | reverse complement strand
ACTTCGATAAAAACAGGGTCAGCCGTTGGCCGGGTTGCAATAACGAGCGCGGGTTGACCTGGTTCCAGCGCAGAATATCTTCAATTTCAACGTTAAATTTGTCGGCGATTGCTGTCAGCGAGTCGCCGTTTTTAACGGTGTATCCGACTTTTTGTTGCGGTGATTTTGCTTTTGGCGAGGTGGCGGCGAGATCGGCGCGCCCAGACCAAATGTTCAGCTTTTGTCCTAGTTTGATCGGATCGTTCGGGCCGAGGCCGTTCCAGCGCTGAATGTCGTTGACGCTCACCTGATACTGCTGCGCAACGCGGCGCAGATTTTCGCCGGCCTGGACCGTGTGGAATACCTGCGTTGCGCCGAAGGGAGTACGCGTGTCGATGGAAGTCGGCGCATTATCGGCGACGGTGGTTTCACTGCTCGGAATCAGCAGCGATTGACCCGGACGGAGCAGAGCGCCATCCAACTGATTGGCTTTGCCGATAGCGGAGGCATCGACGTTGAATTTGCGCGCGATGCTGGCGAGCGTGTCGCCTTTCGCTACTTCATATTTCTTTCCCGCAGGAGCGCGTTGATCCGCCGGTAGAGAGGCGAGCTGGCGCGTAAAGCGATCGACTGCGTCTTTCGGCAGCAGCAGGCGCTGCGGTCCTTTCGGATCGATGGCGCCGTGATGCAAGCCGGGATTCAGTCGATAAAGCTCGTCAACGTCGACGTTGGCTAAATCAGCCGCTTTGCTGAGTTGCAGCTGGCCTTTGGTATCCACCGCAGCGAAATACGCTTCGTTCGGAATTGCGTACAAGTTAATGCCGTAGCTATGCGGCGAGGCGACAATCTTCGCCAGAGCCAATAGACGCGGCACATAGGTGCGTGTTTCATCGCGCACGCTAAGGCTCCAGAAATCGGTCGGAAGTCCTCGTTTACGATTGGCTTCAATAGCGCGCTGAATGCTGCCTTCACCGAAGTTGTAGGCAGCGACGGCCAGTAGCCAGTCGCCATCGAATTTGTCATGCAGGTATTGCAGATAGGTCAATGCGGCGTCGGTGGAGGCCAGGACGTCTTTACGTCCGTCATACCACCAGCTGCGCTTCAGGCCGAAATTGGTGGCGGTTTGCGGCACGAACTGCCATAACCCCGCCGCTCCGCTGCGCGAATACGCAAATGGGTCGTATGCGCTTTCGATGAATGGGAGCAATGCCAGCTCGGCGGGCATGTTGCGTTGTTCGACGGCCGAGACGATGTAATGGATATAGCGACTCGACCGTTCCGAGGTTCGATAAACGAATGTTGGGTTGCTGCGGTACCACTTTATTTCTTTATCTATCGCCGGATGATCGAGATTTCGATCGAGCTGATAGCCCTTCCGCAGCCGCTCCCAGATGGTTCCCGAGTTCGAGGTATAGAGGCGATCGAGTTGATTGTTGGAATTGGATTCGGGGGTATTGAGAACGGCGCTAATGCTGCTGGCTTGATTGATAGGCGCTGGTTTGGTAACGGAACTCGTTGAAGGTTGCTTGGGTGGTGTGTGGCTACAGGCGGCGATCAGAACGAATGAAACAACATTTAAAACCAATCGCATACGATTGATATTATTTCGCTTTTTCTTTTTGTATGAAGTGAAAAAAAGCATTGTTGTTGGTTTTCCGCGCTGTTTGTCGGGATCTTGATCTGCGTTCGAGTGTATTTGTCGAGCTTGGGCTCGTCAAAAGACGCTGTCGTAAATCTCAAACTCGATCTCAAAAATGATCTTTGAGCCGCCTTAAGACAGCAAACACCTCGACGTCGGTGCTGCAAGATGTGTCTTGTTTCAATGCCATTGCTCGAACTGTGGGTTCTTGCACCCGTAAAAACGGGTTGGTGGCAAGCTCCAATGCCAGCGTCGAGGGCAGCGTCGGTTGCTGCGCAGTACGAAGTTGCGAAACAGTCTCGCTACGGCGTTGGACGGCGAGGTTATCAGGCTCAACCGCGCGCGCAAAGCGCAAATTCGACTGAGTGTATTCGTGCGTGCAATAAATGATTGTGTTTTCAGGTAGTTGGGCGAGCCTCTGAAGGCTGTGATAGAGCTGTTCGGCGCTGCCTCCCAAGAGCCTTCCGCAGCCGGCCGCGAACAATGTATCTCCACAAAAGAGTAAGGGCGGCAATGAGTTAGGAGTGAAGTACGCGATATGGTCGAGCGTGTGGCCAGGAACTTCCAGCACCGTGAAGTCGGTACCCAAAACCGTAATTTGATCGCCTTCGAGCAATGGATGATCGATACCCGCAATTGCCGGATTGGCAGGTCCATACGTAAAGGCAGGTGAATAACGCTGTTGTAGCTCCAAAATACCGCCGGTGTGGTCCTTGTGATGATGCGTAATCAGAACGCCATCGAGCCGTAATTGCCGCGCCTCAAGAAATTGAATCACCGGAGCCGCGTCGCCGGGATCGACCACCCAGGCCACCTTTCCATCGTGCAGGCACCAGATGTAATTGTCGGTGAAGGCGGCGATGGGTTCGATCTTGATCGGCATAGAGCGGTACTCTTTATATAGGTCGTTTAGGTTATATAGGTCGTTCAGGTTATATAGGTCGTTCAAGTTATATAGGTCGTTCAGGTAGTGGGAATGACGCCAACTCAGTATGAGACAACAAAAGTTCTGGAATCTATCGCATGGAGTCTTTGCAAAGTAAAACCGAATTCTCTGGAGAGACATTCGAGCGGCTGAATTTGGTCGATACGGATGTGTCCGGAAGACGTTTCTACGATTGTCATTTTGCCCACTGCAATTTCAGCGCGGCAAAATTGATCGACTGTCTTTTCGATGGCTGCAGTTTCACCGAATGCAACCTCAGCAATGCGGTAGTAAAACGCAGCGCCTTCCGCGAAGTTCTTTTTAAATCGTGCAAGCTGGTAGGTATCGATTGGCCTTCTGCGAAATGGCCCAGTGTTGCTCTGTCCGGGCTGATCGAATTCGACGAGTGCATATTGAATGGCTCATCGTTTTTTGGCCTGACACTGCAGGAGCTGAAAATGGAGGCGTGTCAGGTACACGAAGTGGATTTCACCGAAACCGATTGTGTCGATGCGAGCTTTATTCAATCCGATTTCGAGAGCTCGACATTTCATCAAACCAATCTCACCCGGGCGGATTTCACTGACGCGACCAATTATCAAATCGATGTGTTCACCAATCGCATTGACGACGCGACGTTCAGCCTGCCGGATGCGATCAATCTATTGCGCAGCCTGCCAATCAAGGTGATCGATTGACGTCTTTCAGCGATGGATTCGCCCCTCATTTGCAGTAGGTTTGCACGTTCCTTTTAGGCTAGAGTACCGGGCCAGCCTGAGGGGGCTTTGCGCATAAATAGGCGTCAAATGGCCTCCTTTGCACTTAATAAATCCGAATAATCTGGAGGTATGCAATGCGCGCGATGGTCATGCACGAAGTGGGTGGACCCGAAGTAATGAAGCTCGGTGAACTGCCGACACCAAAGCCTGCCGCCGGCGAGGTACTCATCAAGATTGCTTACGTCAGCGTCAACCCGGCTGATTGGAAAGATCGCCAAGGCGAACTCGCGCGTTATTACCCATACACCTTCCCGTATGTCATCGGTATGGATGCCGCCGGCGTTATTGCCGAGCTGGGCGAAGGCGTGACCCAATATAAAGTGGGCGATCGCGTCGTCACATGCTCGAATCACGGCAAAGGCGCGTGGGGCACATATGCAGAATACGTCGCTACGCCGCTTAATACGGTGGCACCGCTTCCCGCTAACGTCAGCTTCGAACAGGCCGCATGTATTCCGGTAGCGGGCGTGACCGCATGGCAATCGCTGCACCGTGGTTGTTCGCTGCAAGCCGGGCAAACGATTCTCGTACACGGTGCGTCGGGCGGTGTCGGTTCGTTCGCGGTTCAATTCGCCAAACATCTCGGCGCGAAAGTCGCGGCAACGTGCAGTGGCGCAAAAGCCGATTACGTGCGTTCGCTCGGCGCTGATCTGGTGATCGATTACCGCACGCAGGACATTGCGAAAGAAATCAAAGCCTGGGCGCCGCAAGGTCTCGATGTCGTCCTCGATGCGGTCAGTTGCGGCACGCTGCCGCAGGCGTTCGATCTGCTGCATAAAGGTGGCGTTCTGGTCAGCGTGCCGACGTTGGTTGGCGATGGCGATGTTGCGGCCGATATGCAGCGTGCCGCTGAGTTGGGTGTGACCAAAGCATTTGCCGTGATGACGATCGAAGAGGGCGATAAAGATATGGGCGCGATCGTCGATCTGGTGTCGCGCGGCATCGTTCGTGTTCCGCCGATGCAGATCCTGCCGCTCGAAGAAGCGCCGAAAGCGCATCAGCTGCTTCAGGATGGCAAGGTCAACGGCAAGCTCGTATTGAAAGTCGCCGACCTTTAATAGCCCTCATAGATCATCAGAAAACAGATCATCGAA
>CAMLJR010000191.1 GCA_946480345.1 uncultured Spongiibacteraceae bacterium | reverse complement strand
CCGCGAAGGCGGTCGTACCGTCGGTGCCGGGGTCGTCGCTAAAATCGTCGCTTAAGGTAATAAATAGAAGGCCAGTAGTTCAATTGGTAGAGCACCGGTCTCCAAAACCGGGGGTTGGGGGTTCGAGTCCCTCCTGGCCTGCCACTCCCCAGCATCTCTTCGCCGCGACATGAGTCGGGGTGGGGAGATGCTTTGCGTTTGGTCCGAATAAAGCGTGTTGAAATTATTAGTAGGTCAGCGCCGTACGTATGAATAGCAAAGTAGAAACGGAAAGCAGTCGCTTCGACGGCCTTAAATGGCTTTTGGTTGTGGTGCTGATCGCGGCGGGCGTCGGCGGCAATATTTATTTCGACGACCAATCGCTGCTCTATCGCGTTATTGCGTTATTGGTGTTGGCGATAGTGGCTGTCGCGATAGCGCTGCAAACCACTAAAGGCGCTGAGTTCTGGAAGCTCGCAAAAGAAGCGCGGGTGGAAATCAGAAAGGTGGTGTGGCCGACTCGTCAGGAAGCTACGCAAACCACGCTGATCGTTTTTGGTTTTGTGCTGTTAATGGCATTGATTCTGTGGGGGCTCGACACATTGGTTGGATGGGCCGCTTCAAGCATTTTGGGTTTAGGTTAAGGGGAGCAGTATGGCTAAGCGCTGGTACGTAGTGCATGCCTATTCCGGCTTTGAAAAGAAAGTCGCGAGCTCTCTCAAGGAGCGTGTCGAGCTGCATGGAATGCAGGAAAAATTCGGCGATGTATTGGTTCCGACCGAAGAAGTCGTCGAGATGCGTTCGGGTCAAAAGCGCAAAAGCGAGCGCAAGTTTTTTCCGGGTTATGTGCTGGTGCAGATGGAGCTGGATGACGACACGTGGCATTTGGTGAAAGAGACACCGCGTGTAATGGGTTTCATTGGCGGCAAGGCAGATAAGCCGGCGCCAATCACCGATGCCGAAGCCGATGCGATTCTGCAGCGCGTGCAATCGGGCGATAAGCCGCGGCCGAAAACGATTTTCGAGCCGGGCGAAATGGTGCGCGTCATCGATGGCCCATTCAACGATTTCAATGGCGTAGTTGAAGAAGTCAACTACGAGAAGAGTCGCTTGCAGGTGGCGGTGCTGATTTTCGGGCGCTCGACACCGGTGGAGCTGGAGTTCAGTCAGGTCGAAAAAGCCTGACATTTTCGTTAATGCGAATCGAATGATTCGCGGGGAGCCTGCCGCCAGAAGTTGGCGGTGCGCGTTAACCACCCAATTTGGAGAAATCTCATGGCTAAGAAAGTCCAGGCCTATATCAAGCTGCAGGTTGCTGCAGGCAAGGCCAACCCGAGTCCGCCGGTAGGTCCGGCTCTCGGTCAGCACGGCGTGAACATCATGGAGTTCTGCAAAGCGTTCAACGCGCAGACCCAGTCGATGGAAGCGGGTATGCCACTGCCTGTCGTGATCACTGTGTATTCCGATCGCAGTTTCACGTTTGTTACCAAAACCCCTCCGGCTACCTATCTGTTGAAGAAAGCGGCTGGCATCACTTCCGGTTCGAGCACTCCGAACACGAAGAAAGTGGGCAAGGTAACCCGTGCTCAACTCGAAGAAATCGCAACATTGAAAATGCCGGATTTGACAGCCTCCGACATGGACGCCGCAGTGCGTACCATCGCCGGCAGTGCGCGTTCCGCTGGTCTCGAAGTGGAGGGCGTGTGAAATGGCCAAATTGAGCAAGCGTCAAAAACTGATTCGCGAAAAAGTACAGGCCGGTAAGCAGTACGCTATAGCCGATGCTGTTGCACTGTTGAAAGAACTGTCGACCGTTAAGTTCACCGAGAGCGTTGATGTCGCAGTGAACTTGGGTATCGATGCACGTAAATCGGACCAAGTGGTTCGGGGTGCTACAACGCTGCCGCACGGTACTGGTAGCGTGGTTCGTGTCGCTGTATTTACCCAGGGTGCCAATGCCGAAAAAGCGAAAGCGGCGGGTGCGGATCTGGTTGGCATGGATGATCTCGCGGAGCAAGTTAAAGCGGGCGATATGCCGTTTGATGTCGTAATCGCGACTCCAGATGCGATGCGCGTTGTCGGTCAGCTCGGCCAGATTCTCGGTCCTCGCGGCCTGATGCCGAACCCGAAAACCGGTACCGTTACGCCGGATGTTGAGACTGCAGTGCGTAATGCGAAAGCCGGCCAGGTGCGTTTCCGCGCCGACAAGAACGGTATCGTGCACGGCGCAATCGGTAAGGTGACCTTCGACCTCAACGCGATCAAGGAAAACCTTGAAGCGCTGTTGGGAGATCTGAAGCGTGCCAAACCGGCCACTTCGAAAGGTATTTATCTGAAGAAAATCACTCTCTCGAGCACTATGGGCCCGGGAATCGTGATCGATCAGACCAGCCTGGAAGGCTAAGTAAATTCGATCGCGCCGGCTGTAAGTCGGCGCGATCAATGTGATGACATGGCGGTTATCACAGACGAGCTTTGGAGTCTTTGGACAGGCTCATTCGAGACCGAGCCGAAGGCTGTCAAAGACCGTAGGTATCGAGCACTCACAGCGGTAACGTGAATGCCCGATCTAAGCTCCCGGCGTTTTTCAGTAGTTCCGAAAATACGCAGGGTGCCTACGCAGATGGTGGATTGGATTGTCACCGAATGGTGGTGTCGCGGTAGTCCTTAGGGCGAAGCGACGCCGAATCAATACTAAATCCGGGAGTTAATCCAGTGGCTTTAGGACTCGAAGACAAAAAGGCCATCGTTGCCGACGTTAGCGAGACTGCCGCCCAAGCGCTTTCCCTGGTGATTGCCGACGCGCGCGGCTGCACCGTGGGTCAGATGACGCAACTCCGTAAGCTGGCGCGTGAAGCCAATGTGTATCTGCGTGTTGTGCGCAATACGCTGGCTCGCCGCGCGGTTGAAGGAACCGATTTCGAATGTGCCCAGTCGGCCTTTAAAGGTCCGTCGCTGTTGGCGTTTTCGATGGAGGATCCGGGAGCTGCGGCCCGCATTTTCAAAGATTTCGCGAAAGCTAACGAAAAATTTGAAGTGAAGGCATTGGCGGTAGGCAAGCAACTGCTTGGTGGTGAGCACATCGATCGACTGGCAACCCTGCCGACCCGCGAGCAAGCCCTTGGCATGCTGGCTGGCATTCTGCAGGCGCCGATCTCGAAGTTTGCTCGCACGCTCAACGAAGTTCCGAGCGGTGTGGCGCGCGCGATCGCAGCAGTACGCGATCAAAAAGCGGCGTAACGATAGTTTTTTTCAAACAAGTTTTTTTACTTATCAGGAGTTAAATCATGGCTCTGTCCAAAGACGATATCCTCAATGCAATCTCCGAAATGTCGGTGATGGATCTGGTAGATCTGATCAAAGGCATCGAAGACAAGTTCGGCGTTTCTGCAGCGGCTCCGGTTGCTGTAGCAGCAGGCCCGGCAGCTGCAGCTGCTCCGGCAGCTGAAGAAAAAACCGACTTCAACA
This sequence comes from uncultured Spongiibacteraceae bacterium, assembly GCA_946480345.1. The sequence goes on along the minus strand of CAMLJR010000191.1, from coordinate 1,010 downwards.
TCGTTCTGACCAGTGCTGGCGCGAACAAAGTAAGCGTCATCAAAGTGGTTCGCGAGCTGACCGGTCTTGGCTTGAAAGAAGCCAAAGCTGTGGTCGACGGCGCACCAGGCACCGTGAAAGAAGGTGTACAGAAGGCGGAAGCCGAAGAAGCCAAGAAAAAGTTGGAAGAAGCGGGCGCTTCTGTCGAACTCAAGTAATCGAGTTCGCAGTCGGCGTCGTTACACGCTGAACAAAGGCTGGCGGGTTTTACCTGCCGGCCTTTTGCTGTTTAAGCAGCCTTTCCTGCTTAAACAAAGAGTTTATTGCGGTTGTCCGAAGCAATGGTGGTTGGGCAACTGGAGGTCTCCGCATCGCATCTCGATGTGGCAGGCGCGGAATATCAAGTCAGGAAACATGCTGGGGAGTACTGATGGCTTACTCGTACACTGAGAAAAAACGTATTCGCAAGGATTTCGGCAAGCTGCCGAGCATCATGGAGATTCCATATCTCCTGGCGATACAGCTGGATTCCTACACCAAGTTCACGCAACAGGACCTGTCGCCGCGCGAGCGCGCTGATATTGGCCTGCACGCTGCGTTCAAATCGGTGTTTCCAATCGTTTCCTATTCGGGCAATGCAGCGCTGGAATATGTGGATTATGCGCTCGGTCAGCCGGCGTTCGATGTCAGCGAGTGTCAGCTGCGTGGCGTTACCTACGCCGTACCGCTGCGCGTACGCGTGCGCTTGATCATTTACGATCGCGAGTCCTCTCAGAAAGCCATCAAGGACATCAAAGAGCAGGAAGTTTACATGGGGGAAATCCCCCTGATGACCGAGAACGGTACCTTCGTAATCAATGGTACCGAGCGTGTCATCGTGTCGCAGTTGCACCGTTCGCCCGGCGTGTTCTTCGATCACGACAAGGGCAAGACGCATTCGTCCGGCAAGCTGTTGTTTGCCGCGCGCGTCATTCCGTATCGCGGCTCCTGGCTCGACATCGAGTTCGACGCCAAGGACATCGTCTATGCGC
>CAMLJR010000190.1 GCA_946480345.1 uncultured Spongiibacteraceae bacterium | reverse complement strand
CCCGATCTGAACGGACCACCAAATAATAAAAACTCGATTGAAGAGCAGCGCGATACTAGCCACGGCATGATTCGTACTGAGGTCATGTGTCGCCGCTGTGGCTCGCATCTCGGTCATGTGTTCGAAGACGGACCGGAGCCGACGGGTTTGCGTTATTGCATCAATTCCGCATCGATTCAGCTCGAATCGGAAGATCCATGAGTCAATCGTAAACCGATTTTTTCAACGGCTCTTCTTTGGTGTTTTGTTCGAAATTTTTCCACGCATCATTGAGCGGACTGTTTTGAGGTTGGGATGCCGCCTGTGTGTCGAGCTGCTCGCATCGTTGCTGCAACATCGCAATTTGCTCGGTGAAAGCGCCGTCGGCGTTGTCCTTGCTCATCTTGTCGATTACGACTTTATAGTGATGGACAGCAAGACGCGGCTTACCGTTTTGTAGCGCCGCTTGCGCAGCAGCTAGATTTGCATCTAACGCGATGCGCGTGGCCAGGCGCTGCACCTGACTGGAGTAGCTGTTGGTTTGAGCGGTGTTCAAACGCTTGTTTTGATAAAGGCGCTGAATCACGTTAAACAGACTATGCAGCAGTTTCTGCACATCCTGAATTTGTGCGGGATCCGTCAACGGTTGATATTGGCTTGAATTCGCGGGCTGAGTATTCAGTTGCGCAATTTTTGCGTTCAATTGCTGTTGTAACTGTTGGTATTCGGAATTATTGCGTTCGAGACGCAGCAGTTGGTCCAGATTTTCAGCAATGCATTGACAGACTAATAATTTCAGATCGCGATTCAACAAGCCTTCCGGAAATCCTTCAAGCATGAATTGAAAATTGCGAACCTGTCCCTTGAGCGCAGCAATTAGCGCGCTTTTCTCCCGATTGTTCTTTTCGATTTGCTGCAGCGTGAAAGTCACGGCAATCAAAATAAAAAGACAAAGCAGAACGCCAATGACGATCGTGGACGTGGCCATATAAAACCTCTGCGCATTCGTTTTAACCGTTTGCGATGGTCAGCAAATAGTCGATTCGTAGCGCTTTTCGTTGTGTTTATCGATATATCGCTAGGGCAAGTCCTACAAACGTAGTCGCATGACGAATAATTTGCAAAAACATGCTTGACCTTTATAAATCCCAAACATAGAATGCGCGCCACTTTCGATGCAGTCCGGCGCTAGTCTGGCGATCGAAAGGGTTCGGCGTCCCCTTCGTCTAGTGGCCTAGGACACCGCCCTTTCACGGCGGTAACAGGGGTTCGAGTCCCCTAGGGGACGCCAACTTTTAATACCGAGTATGCGGATAGATATCCGGCTCGGTCGGGATCAAGCGGGAATAGCTCAGTTGGTAGAGCGCAACCTTGCCAAGGTTGAGGTCGCGAGTTCGAGCCTCGTTTCCCGCTCCAATCTCTACATCGTCTCGTCGTAAATCTTGTTTCGATAAATTCCTGACCTTCAACTCTCGACGCAATTCGCGTTACGCTACGCGTTTGCGATTGTCTGTATTTATCATGCGCCCCCATCACGGGAGATTTATGGCTACCGCGTTATCCATTAGTAGTTTGACGAAAATCTACGATAGCGGCCTGCAAGCGTTGAAAGGCATCGATCTGCAGGTCGAGCAGGGCGATTTCTTTGCGCTGTTGGGACCGAACGGCGCAGGTAAATCGACAACCATTGGCATCATTGCTTCGCTCGTGCGCAAAACCGCCGGCAAGGTAACCGTCTTCGATAACGATATCGATATCGACTTCCCGGCCGCCAAGCGAGATATCGGTCTCGTACCTCAAGAATTCAATTTTCATAACTTCGAAAAAGTTTTCAATATCGTTGCCGATCAGGGCGGTTATTACGGTCTGCCACGCAAACTGGCAGAGCAGCGCGCTGAGAAATATCTGCGTCAGCTGGGTTTGTGGGAGAAACGCAACGAACCCTCACGCATGTTATCTGGCGGTATGAAACGTCGTTTGATGATTGCGCGTGCATTGGTGCATGAGCCGCGTCTATTGATCCTCGACGAACCCACCGCGGGCGTCGATATCGAATTACGGCGTTCGATGTGGGAGTTTCTGCGCGATATCAATGCGCAGGGCACGACGATTATTTTGACCACTCATTATTTGGAAGAAGCGGAAAGCTTGTGTCGCAATATCGCGATTATCGACCGCGGACGCGTGATCGAAAATACCAGTATTAAGGCATTACTGAAGCGTTTGCACAAAGAGCATTTCATTCTCGACACGCGCGAAGAAGTATCCGCAGCACTCGATTTATCGCGGTTCGATGGCAGGGTGCTTGATGCGCATAGTATTGAGGTTGAGATCGAAAAAGGCGAAAGCCTTAACGATCTGCTCGCCGATTTATCCGCACGCGGCGTGACGGTGACGAGCATGCGCAATAAGGCGAATCGATTGGAAGAATTATTCGTGTCTTTGCTCGCGAAAAACGAAAATCCTCAAGGAGAAACGGCGTGAATTTGCAGGCCGAATTGGTAGCTTTTTCAACGATCGTTCGCAAGGAGGCTCGCCGTTTCATTCGGATCTGGTCGCAAACGCTACTGCCGCCAGCGATTTCGATGACGCTGTATTTCGTCATTTTCGGCAAACTGATTGGTTCGCGTATCGGTGATATGGGCGGTTACTCGTACATGCAGTTCATGGTGCCGGGCCTGATTATGATGGCCGTGCTGACCAACGCGTATTCAAATGTCGTGTCGTCTTTTTTCGGGGCGAAATTCCAACGCCACATTGAAGAGCTGCTCGTATCGCCGGCGTCGATTCATACGATTCTGCTGGGGTTTGTCGTAGGCGGAGTTTTGCGGGGCGTCTGCGTTGGCTTAATCGTTACCGTACTGTCACTATTTTTTAGTCATCTTCATATTCAGCATCTCGGCATCACGCTAAGTATTTTGTTATTGACCTCGTTGTTGTTCTCGCTGGCCGGATTTATTAATGCGGTATACGCGAATACGTTCGACGATATTTCGATCGTGCCGACGTTTGTGCTGACGCCGTTGACATATCTGGGAGGAGTTTTTTATTCGATCGATTTGCTTCCCGAGTTTTGGGCCAATGTATCGCGATTGAATCCGATTCTTTATATCGTCAACGCATTTCGTTATGGATTTCTCGGTGTTTCGGATGTGGATCTAACACTGTCGTTTGCGGTAGTCATTCTGTTCACTGCTCTTGCCTATGCTTTTGCGCTGTACTTGCTGGCGAGCGGCAAGCGTCTGCGCACGTGAGGCTCGCATGCATGAGTTGCCGTTAGGTAAATGTGTCGATTACGACGCACCGTATGATCCGGGCCTGCTATTTCCGATTGCGCGTGCATCGGGACGCGAGCAGTTGGGCTTGTCTATGCCGCTCCCGTTCGGCGGTTGCGATATCTGGAACGCCTATGAGTTATCTTGGCTAGATCCATCCGGCAAGCCGCAAGTTGCATGGGGTGAATTTCGTATCCCCGCGAATTCGCTCAATATCGTTGAATCGAAGTCCTTCAAACTTTATTTAAATTCATTCAACCAACATCGCTTTGACGATGTTGCTACTGTGACTTCGACGTTGCAGCGCGATTTATCCGCGTGCGTTGACGCTCCGCTCGATATAACTGTGCATTTGCCGGAGCAATGGGCGGGTTTGCAATGCGTCGAACCCCAGGGCACTTGTCTCGACGATTTATCGGTCCAGATCGAGCATTATCAGCCCGCGCCGGGACTCTTGCGGGTTGGGCCCGATCGTGTCACGCGAAAGGTGTATAGCAGGCTGCTCCGTTCGCGTTGTCCGGTAACCGGGCAGCCGGATTGGGCGACCTTACAGATCGAATATACAGGCCGTGAGATCGATCCCGCAGGTCTGCTGGCCTATATCGTGTCTTTTCGGTTGCACCAAGATTTTCATGAGCATTGCGTGGAGCGCATTTTTTGCGATGTCTTGACGCATTGCGCTCCAGAACAGCTCACGGTTTTCGCCCGTTATTTAAGGCGCGGCGGGCTCGATATCAACCCTTATCGCAGTACCGAACACATTCAGCCCGTTAATTTGCGCCTTGCCCAGCAATAATTTCTTGGTTGGCTCGTCTATAACTGGAGCGATGTCAATTGGTTAACTATATTGCTGAACACAATAACCTACGGTCAGACCGCTTTGGTCTGTGAATATGCCGACAAATCCGCTAATTCTAATAATCGCCGCCGAAGTGGCCATCGCGCTGCTGCTTCTGATGGGGTTTTTATTGCTGCATATTCGCGGTTTGCGGCGAATTATCAATGCTCTCGAATCGAAGGTGTTGGCACTACGCGATACGCTCAAAGGGGCTCGTCGCGACCATAAAGCCGTGCAACGACAGCTCGAACAGCAAAAACAATCAGCCACCGATTACGGCGATACTCTCGATACGTTAATTGCAGCTACACGTAACCATCACCTTTTACTGGCCCCTGATCGCGATATTGTCCTCGACATCTCCAGCGACGCCCCACCAG
>CAMLJR010000189.1 GCA_946480345.1 uncultured Spongiibacteraceae bacterium | reverse complement strand
CGCCGTAATGCGCGCGTACCGCATCGACATGCGCGCGACCGGTTTGATGACGAATTTCCGGACGTGCATTTTCCGGCAGCGTCGCGATTGCTTCGGGCACGATATCGTTGATCGCTTTCGCGCCGAGACTCCCGCCGAGCACGAGCACGCGCATCGCGCCGGTGCGATCGTTCCAGCGCCGCTCGGGTGCCGGTAAATTCGCAATTGCCGCGCGCACCGGGTTACCGACGTAATGCGCATTCGCGCCGTTCAGAGCATTCGGGTATCCGAGCAATACCGTTTTCGCGATCAATGCCAGCAGACGATTGGTGGTGCCCGCGACCGCATTCTGTTCGTGCAATGCGAGCGGCTTGCGCAGCAACCACGCCGCCACGCCGCCAGGGCCGGATGCGAAACCGCCGAAGCCGATCACGCAGCTCGGGCGCATTTCTTTCAACAATTTCAGCGATTGCCACAATGCGCGCGCCAAACCAAATGGCGCGAACACCTGTGCACGCAAACCCTTGCCGCGCAACCCGCTGACCGCGATACGGTGCAACGGGATGCCCGCTTTCGGAACGAGATCGTTTTCGATGCCGCGCGCTGTACCGAGCCATTGCACGCGCACGCCTTTGCGCAACAACACGTCGGCTACGGCGAGCGCGGGAAACACATGCCCGCCGGTGCCGCCGGCCATGATCAGTACGGTCGGCTCAGCCATTGCCGAGCCTCCCGCGCGTTTCGCCGTCGACTCGCAACACCAGCGCCACCAGCACCATGCACACCATCAGACTGCTACCGCCGTAACTGAGAAACGGCAGCGTCAACCCTTTGGTCGGCAACAGGCCGGTGTTCACGCCGATGTTGATAAAAATCTGCGCGCTCATCACGAGTGCTGCGCCGTAAGCAACGTAGGCGCTGAATAATTTGCCGGCGACTTCCGCACGACGGCCGATGCGAAACGCGCTAACCACCAGTGTGGCGAATAACGCGAGCACGAACAGCGCGCCGACGAAACCGAATTCCTCGGCCCAGATTGCGAACACGAAATCGGTGTGCGCTTCAGGCAGGTACGACAATTTCTGCACGCTATTGCCGAGGCCGACGCCGAACCATTCGCCGCGCCCGAATGCGATCAGCGATTGCGTGAGCTGATAACCCGAGTTGTATTGATCTGCCCACGGATCGGTGAAGCCGATCAAACGCGCTTTGCGATAGGGCGAGGTAAAAATCAGCAGCGCGAATGCCGATGCGCAGCTCGCGATCACCAGCAAAAATTGGCTCAAGCGCACGCCGGCAAGAAACACCAGACCGAATGCGGTGCCTGCCGTTACGACCGTTGCGCCGAAATCGGGTTCGAGCATCAGCAGCAGTGTCACCATGAACACCACCGCCATCGGCTTGATGAAGCCGCTCCACTGGCTGCGCACTTCGGTGTGGCGACGCACCAGATAACCGGCGAGATAAACAATCACGAATACTTTGACGAATTCGGAAACCTGCAACGATAACGGCCCGATCGACAACCAGCGCCGCGCGCCATTCGCCGACCGCCCGATGCCGGGAATCAGCACGATCGCGAGCAGGAACAAACCGGCTACCAGCCACATCCAGCCGGTGCGCTGCCATAACGACATCGGTACCCGAATCACGGCGATGGCTAACAGCAAACCCAGCGCGAAATGAAATAAATAACGCTGTACGAACGAGAACGCGTTGCCGTAGCTGCGCATTCCCAATTCGACCGACGCGGAACCCATGCCGATCAAGCCGACCATCGCCAGCGCGATCGCACTTAACAACAACCAGTTCGCTTCTTTTTCCAACGGCCACAGCAGACGCTGCTGGCCGGCGATAGTCACCAGCATCAGGGCGTCTCCAGATAATTTTTTACCGCGTCGATAAATACATCGCCGCGGTGCGCATAGTTATCGAACATGTCGAAGCTCGCGCACGCCGGCGACAGCAGTACGCTATCGCCCGGTTGCGCCAAACGCGCGGCTTGTTGCACCGCTGCCGCCATATCGCCGGCGCGTTCGATTGCTACGGTAGTTTTCAGTACGTTTTCGATCGAGGGCGCCGCTTCGCCGATCAGTACGGCGGCGCGACCATGTGCAGCCATTGCCGGCTGCAAATCATCGAATTCGGCGCCCTTGCCCACACCACCCGCGATCAGCACGACTTTCCCTGTTGCACTGCTCAAGCCTTCAATGGCTGCGACGGTTGCACCGACGTTGGTGCCCTTCGAATCGTCGTAAAAGCGCACGCGATTTTTTTCGCCGATCAGCTGACAGCGGTGCGCGAGGCCGGTAAATGTGCGCAGCGTTTGCAGCATCGCCGGCATCGGCAGATTCACGGCGTGACCGAGCGCGAGTGCCGCCAATGCATTCGCAATGTTGTGCTCGCCGGCGATTTTTAATTCGCGCACCGGCATCAATATTTCGCGTTCGAAGGCGAGGTAGCGTTCGCCGTTTTGCTCGCGCAAACCGAAGCCTTTGAAATCGGGCGCGTCGATACCGAACGTCCATTGCTGCACCGATTCCGGCACCAGCGGACGCGTCAGTGCATCGGCGCGATTGATCACGACCTGTTTGCAACCGCGAAAAACGCGATGCTTCGCGAGATGATACGCACCGAGATTTGCGTAGCGATCCATATGATCGGGGCTGACGTTAAGCACCGTCGCCACCTCGGCATTGAGCGGCTGCGCGCGTTCGAGCTGAAAGCTCGACAATTCGATCACGTACAAATCGCGCGCATCGTCGAGCAGATCGAGGGCCGGCACGCCGAGATTGCCGCCGACGCCGACATTGCGTTGCGCGGCTTTCGCCATTTCGCCGACCAGCGTCGTCACCGTGCTTTTACCGTTCGAACCGGTGATCGCGACGATTGGTGCATGCTTTTTCTGAGAAGAGGCTTCTCGCACAAACAGATCGATATCGCCACACACGTTGACGCCGCTGCGAATCGCGGCGGCGATTGCCGGCTCTTCGAGCGCAACGCCGGGGCTGACGATCAATTCGCTCGCTGCATTGAACAATGCTTCGGAAAACTCGCCGAGCTGCAATGGCACATCGGCGAATTCGCGCTTGAATGCATCGAGCCCGGGCGGATTACTGCGGTTGTCGACCAGCGTGAACGGCACACCGCGTTTCGCAAAATACCGCGCGCACGACAGCCCCGTCTGGCCGAGGCCGACGACGACGCGTTGCTGGTCCGATGCGATCATGGTCATGGCGTTTGCGCTGTGCATGCTCAACGTAGTTTCAATGTGGCGAGGCCGAACAACACCAGCATCACCGTGATAATCCAGAACCGCACAATCACGCGCGGCTCCGGCCAACCCTTCAATTCAAAATGGTGGTGAATCGGCGCCATTCGAAAAATACGTTTGCCCGTCAATTTGAATGACGCGACTTGCAGAATCACCGATACGGTTTCCATCACGAAAATGCCGCCCATGATGAAAAACACGATTTCATGGCGACAGATCACCGCCACCGTGCCGAGCGCACCGCCGAGCGCAAGCGCGCCGACATCGCCCATGAACACTTGCGCCGGATACGTGTTGAACCACAGAAAACCCAGGCCCGCGCCAACCAGTGCGCCACAGAACACGATCAATTCGCCGGAACCGTGTACGTACGGAATAAACAGGTACTGCGCGAATTTCGCATTGCCGGTCAGATACGTGATCAAGCCGAGTGCGCCGCCGACCATCACGGTCGGCATGATCGCGAGGCCGTCCAGACCGTCGGTGAGATTCACCGCATTGCTCGCGCCGACGATCACGAAATAAGTGAGCGGAATAAACAGCAGCCCGAGCGGCAGCATCACGTTTTTGAAAAACGGGATATACAGCTGCGTTTCGGCCGGCGTGGTGGCGTGCATGTACAGAAAAATCGCCGCGCCGACGCCGCCGATCGACTGCCAGAAATATTTCCAGCGCGCCGGTAAACCGCGCGAATTTTTTTCGATCACCTTGCGATAGTCATCGACCCAACCGACCGCGCCGAACACCAGCGTCACCGCGAGCACAACCCAGACATATGGATTACGCAGATCGGCCCACAGCAGCGTGCTGATAACGATCGCGAGCAGAATCATCGCGCCGCCCATCGTCGGCGTGCCCTTCTTGCTCAGGTGCGATTGCGGACCATCGGTGCGCACGGATTGTCCGATTTGCCGATCCACAAGATGACGAATCATCACGGGGCCGAATACCAACGCAATGCCGAGCGCGGTCAGCACGCTCAAGATGCCGCGCAGCGTCAGGTACTGAAAGACGCTGAAGCCTTTGACGAATTGCGTGAGATAAACGGTGAGCTCGTACAGCATGCTCAGTGCTCCCCCGTGTTTGCTATGGCGACGCCGCGCAGCGCGGCGACAATGTTTTCCATCGCTGCACTGCGCGAGCCCTTGATCAGCACGACGGCGGGAATTTGCGCCTGGCGATACGCCGCGATCAGCGCGGCGTTATTCGCAAACGCTTGCGCACGCGCCGGCATAGA
>CAMLJR010000188.1 GCA_946480345.1 uncultured Spongiibacteraceae bacterium | reverse complement strand
TGACGTTATCGTCGAAGATGTATTCGTGCCGGAGCATCGCACACACAAAATAATCGATGGATTTCTTTGCAACAGCCCCGGCCCCGATTGCGCGGAATTCCCGCTATATCGGTTGCCGTTCGGTCAAGTGTTCGTACGGGCAATTTCCACCGCAGCGATCGGTGCGCTGCAAGGTGCAATCGATGCTTATCGCGCGTTGGCTACTCAACGCATCGGCGTCGATGGCGCGCACACTGCACAAGATCCACACGCGCAGATGGCACTCGCCAGCGCACAAGTGTTGGTCGATCAATTACGGCTGAAAATGTTTGCGAATTTCGAGCAGATGATGAGCGATGCACGTCGCGGAGAAATCACTGCGATCGACAAGCGTTCGCAATATCGTTTCGAAGCTGCAGTCGTACCCGATCAATGTCTCGACGCAGTGCTCGAACTGCAAAAATTCTGCGGCGGTCGCGCTATTTTTCTCGATGCGCAGGTGCAGCAGTTCGTCGTCGATATTCTCGCCAGCCGTGCGCATGCCGGCAACAATCCTTTCAAATACGGCCGTAATTTCGGCGCGATTCAACTCGGGCTCGACAACAGCGATTATTTTCTCTGATTACTGCGGTGTACTAGGCGAAATCGCCTAGGCGCGCTAATCGATGTTTTCATGCAGATGCAACGCCACCATGCGGTCACGGTGAAATCCGTTCACCTCATAACAATAAGCATCGGGGGTTTCGCATGAATAATTTCCGCTACACGCCATTGTTTGTTGCGCTCTCTTTCGCTGCCGGCAACGTCGCACAATCGCAGACGCTGGCCGCGGCCACGTCGTCGTCCACTGCCGAAAGCAATCTGCGCTTCGACGAAGTAATCGTCACCGCCAACCGCCGCGAGGAATCCGGGCAGAAGGTGCCGGTATCGATGACGGTATTAAGTCAGGAGCAACTCGCGGCTGATCGCATTCTTACTGCGCAGGACATGCAAGGGCGCGTTCCTTCGCTCGTCATTAACGGCGGCGGTACCAACCGCAACAGTGAGGCGCCGGCCATTCGTGGCATGGGACGCACCATCGGCGGGTTCCCCGGCGTCATCACGTATTTTGCCGAAGCGGCACCGCCGACCAACAACATTACCGGTTCGCAGGGCGGTGGCATCGGCTTGCTGTTCGATGTCGAAAGCCTGCAAGTATTGAAAGGACCGCAGGGCACTTTGTTCGGCCGCAATACCACCGGCGGTGCGATCGTCATCGAGCCGCATAAACCCACCGATCGCTACGAGGGTTATATCCAGGGCGAGAGCGGCAATTACGATATGCGTCGGGTCGAGACCGTCATCAATACGCCGGTGAGCGACACGTTGTCGCTGCGTTTCTCTGGCAACTATATGAAGCGCGACGGTTTTACCGAAGACGCGGTTACCGGCAAGGATTACGACGATAAGGATCGCATGCATCTGCGGCTCGGCGCCTTGTGGCGGCCAACCGATGCGGTAACGAATTATCTGGTTGGCTATTACTTCAAAAGCAACGAGAACGGCACCTCGGTTCTCGCCAGCTATTCGAACCCCGCCAATGCCGCCGGTGTCGCAGCGGTCGAGCTGCAAAAGCAATTGGGTATCCGCAAGGTGATCAACAGCGCCGATCCGATCGACAAAACCAATACGTTCATGCTCATCGACAAGCTCGATATCGAATTGAGCGACCGGGTAACGCTGCGCAACATTCTCAGTTATTCGCGCTATCGCTCTACCTATCGCTATGACTTTGACGGTACCGGATTGGTGCGTAACGACCACATCAACAGCAGCGACCAGGAAAACTGGAGCGTTTGGCAATATTCCGAAGAGCTGCAATTGCAGGGGCGCGCGGACGAAGAGCGCCTGAATTGGATCGTCGGAGGCTACATTGATAAATCCGCTCCGTACGGCGATGGCAGCAAGCAAACGGCTCAAACCGCGACGAGCTTGGCCACGACCATCAGCAGTATCGAGCGCGAAAGCAAGGCAGTGTACGGACAGGTCAGTTACGACCTCGGCGGTATCGCCGATGCGCTCGATCGCCTCACCGCCACTTTAGGCGCGCGTTATACCTGGGATAGCACGCGCACCAAAACCGATCGTTTGCCCGGTGGTCTCGATGTCAAAGAGGACAGTTCCGAACCTACCTGGACCGCCGGCCTCGATTATCAAATCAGCAACGATGTCATGGCTTACGCGAAAGCTTCGCAGGGCTACAAACAGGGCGGCACCAATCCGTTCGCGGTCGATTCGGCGCGCGCCACATACGACCCCGAATACGTCAAATCGTACGAGGTCGGTATTAAATCGATGTTCGATGTCGGCTCTGTGCCGGTGCGCGCCAATATCAGCTATTACCACAACAAGTTCACCGACATGCAGCGCAGCGGTGTCGATTTCAATTCGACGCTGGGTATTTTCGGCGCACAGACGTTCAACGTCGGTAAAGCGACAATCGAAGGCGTTGAACTCGAACTCACCGTGCGGCCATTCGAGCTTCTCGAGCTGTCGGGCAATTACGCGTACATGGATGCGCTTTACGACGATTATGTGCTCACGGATTTTACCGGCACTGCCGATCTCACCAGTGCGCCGTTCCAGTACGCACCAATGCATCAGTGGAGCGCGACTGCGCGTCTGACGTTGCCGGTACCGGCAACATGGGGCGAGATGTACGCCAATGCGACGTATGTCTGGCAGGACGATACCTGGGCGGGCGCCACCACCACGCCGCAGGCCGATCCGGACGCATGGATCAATTCGTATCACACGCTGAATATGTCGATGAACTGGGATCGCTTGTTCGGTAGCGCACTCGACGCGTCGCTGTTCGTGACGAATGCGACCGACGAAGAATTTCGCGTAAGTTACCTCGCTACGCGCAGTCAGGGTTTCGCCGGCGCCGCATGGAGCGAACCGCGGATGTACGGCCTGCGCCTGCGCTACAACTTCGGGCGATAGGCTGAGACTGACGATCACTGACAATAATGCGAGAGGAATACTCTTGCGTATGTATGCCCCACCAGTAAGGAGGGTCCACGGTGACTCATTTCTCGCAACGCCAGCGTAAACCCCATGGTCGAGTGAGCATGCGCGATCCTGCGCAAGTGGACATTGGCGGCATCGGCGCCGGTCACGCGGCGCCGCTACCGAAATCCTCGCTGCCGTATCCCTCGCCGCTGCAAGCGGCGTTCACTCTGGCGACGCTACTTGGCGCCTACGTGTTGTCGTTTATCGATCGTCAGATACTGACGCTGATGGTGGGACCAATCCGTGCCGATTTGCAGATATCGGATTTTCAGATGGGGTTGCTGCACGGCCTCGCATTCGCGTTGTTTTATTGTTTTCTCGGTATTCCGATCGGCTACATGGCCGATCGCAAACCCCGCAAGTTCATCATTGCTATCGGAATCAGCGTATGGAGCGCCATGACGGCGCTATGCGGCGCGGCGAACACCTATTTGCAATTATTTCTAGCACGTGTCGGCGTCGGTGTCGGCGAAGCGTCGCTATCGCCCGCCGCGTATTCTCTGTTGGCGGATTCGTATAAACCGGAACGGCTCGGGCGAGCGATGGCGATTTACACCATGGGCATTTCGCTCGGCTCCGGTCTCGCCTACATCGTCGGCGGCAGCGTCGTTCAGCTGGTGACCCATGCTGGACCGCAGATTCTGCCGATGATCGGCGAAGTGCGGTCGTGGCAGATTGCATTTTTTGTCGTTGGTCTGCCCGGTCTGTTGGTGGCTGCGATCACGTTGTTGATCCGTGAGCCACGGCGGCAGGGTGTGGAAACGACTCAATCCAATGCAACCGCGCCAAAACTTGGCGACGCGTTGCGTTATTTGCGCTCGCGCTGGCGCTGTTATTTGCCGATTTATCTGGTCAATGCGTTTTTCGCTATCGTCGGTTACGGCGCACTTGGCTGGTATCCCACCATGTTGATTCGAAACTACGGCTTATCGGCCGGTGAGGTGGGGTTGTATTTCGGCAGCATCGTGCTCGTGATCGGTACCGCCGGTACTTTTTTTGGTGCGCTGGTTACCGAGCGTCTGCTCGCGCGCGGTTATCGCGATGCCCACTTGCGTACGGTCGCGCTGATTGCGATCGCCGCGTTGCCGCCCGCTGCTCTAGCGCCGCTGATGCCGAGTGCCGTGACGTCGTTTTGTTTAATCGCGCCGGCGCTGTTTCTGATCAACGGCTATTTCGGCGTGCTCGTCACTTCGTTGCAATTAATTACGCCGAATCAAATGCGCGGCGTTAACTCATCGCTGTTGCTATTTGTGTCGAATATCGTCGGCCTCGGTATTGGCGCACCGTTGATCGGCTTGATTACCGACAAAGTGTTCGGCGATGACCAATCGTTGCGCTATTCGCTGATGGTGATAACAACTATTTTTCTGCCGCTCGCTGCGGCGATTGCAGTGATGGGTCTGCGCGCATACCGCGCTGGCATCGATGAGGCACGCACTTGGCAATAACTCGTAATTTCAAAA
>CAMLJR010000187.1 GCA_946480345.1 uncultured Spongiibacteraceae bacterium | reverse complement strand
CGATATCGTTAGTGACCTGATCGCCGGCGATCGGAATTACACCGGTGTGGCGAATTGCGTCCTCGGTGAAAATCGCGATATCGGTTGTGCCGCCGCCGATATCAACGAGACACACCCCGAGCTCGCGTTCGTCATCGGTCAGCACCGCGTAACTCGATGCGAGTTGTTCGAGAATGATTTCCTCGACTTCGAGACCGCAACGGCGAATACATTTTTCGATGTTCTGCGCTGCATTCACCGCGCACGTCACCAGATGCACCTTTGCTTCGAGCCGCACGCCCGACATGCCGAGCGGCTCTTTAATGCCCTCCTGATTGTCGAGCACATATTCCTGCGGCAACACGTGCAGCACTTTTTGATCGGCTGGAATTGCCACCGCCTGCGCCGCGTCGATCACGCGCTCAAGATCGAGCGGATACACCTCGCGGTCGCGCACCGCGACGATGCCGTGCGAATTCAAGCTGCGAATATGACTGCCCGCGATACCGACGAATACCGAGTGAATCTGGCAACCCGCCATCAATTCGGCTTCTTCGATCGCGCGTTGAATCGACTGCACTGTCGATTCGATATTCACCACCACGCCTTTTTTCATTCCGCGCGATGGATGCGAGCCGATGCCGATAATTTCCAGCTCGCCCTCATCGGTGACCGAACCGACAATGGCCACTACCTTCGACGTGCCGATATCCAGACCGACAATCATTTTGCCGTCGCCACTACCCATGCCCGTTCACCCCGGATTTCGCTGCATTGTTGTCGTTGTCATTTGATTTTGTTTCCATCCCACCGCAACGCCGTTGCCATAACGCAAATCGATGTAGGCGATACGATCCAATTGCGTTTCAAGCTCAGCGTGATACACGCGCGAAAAGCTGCGCATTTTTTTCAACACGTCGCCGGTGCCGAGATGCAGCACCACACCGTTCTGTAATGTTGCCGACCAGCTGCCGCGCTCATCGGTGCCAAAATTTGCGAGCGGCAGTTTTTGCTCGCCGAGTAAATCGCGCAGCTCGGCATAACGCGCAATCACTTCGGCGGACATCGCATCCGGCCCGAACAGCAAGGGCAGTTGCGATACATCACCGAGGGGCTTGGGACGAAATACTTCGCCAGCGCGATTGAGCAAACCGTCGTCACCCCAACGTGCAATCGCTTGCTGCTCGGTGACCGCGATAATTAATTGATCGGGCCAGCGACGCTCGATCGACACATCCGCGACCCACGGCAACTCGACAATTGCCGCGCGAATACTTTGCAGATCCACCGTCATGAAACCCGCGCCCGCAAGCAGCGGACGCACTCGCTCGACCAACAAATTGCGATCGGTATGCAGCAACGAACCAGTGACGGCGACGCGCGATACCGGCACTGAACCGACGTAGTCCAATAATTTCCAACCGCCGATCAACAAACCCAGCACCAGCGCTACTGCGATAATCGGCATGCCTTTCAGCGCGAGCTCGCCCCATTGCACTGGCGTTTTCTCGCGCTGCACTTTTTTCTCGCGCTGGATAGGTGCTTCTCGCTGCGCACCCGCTCCGCGCTGGGTTTTGTTCTCGCGTTTTGCGGAAATTTTTACCTGCGGCAAATGCATCGCCGGCGCTGCGGCAATCGATGTCGAATGCGCAACGACACGACGCTGATTCGGCAAGCGTCGCGCAGGACTCGCGCCCTGTTTTTTGCCGCCGAACAGTTTGCCGCTGAAGAAGCCCATCAGTGCTTGGCCTCCAGACTCAATCGCAAAATTTCGCGCACTAATTGTTGGAAGTTAAGACCGGCGGCCTGCGCTGCCATCGGCACCAAGCTGTGACTGGTCATACCGGGCGACGTGTTTATTTCGAGCAGAAAGAAATTTCCGTTTTCATCTGCCATCACATCGGCACGCGCCCATCCGTAACAACCTAATTGTTTGAAAGCCACGAGCGCGAGATCGCGCAATTGCTGTTCTTTTTCCGCAATTAATCCGCTTGGGCAGAAATAGCGCGTTTCGTTCGAAATGTATTTCGCTTCGTAGTCGTAAAACACGTTATCGGTTTCGAGCCGAATCGATGGGAGCGCACTATCGCCGAGTATTCCAACGGTATATTCGGGGCCGCGAATACAGCGTTCCGCCAAAACCACATCGCCGAATTTTTTTGCGTTGTTGTACGCGATTTCGAGTTCTGCGGCGCTCGATACTTTCGCCATGCCGATACTCGAACCTTCGAATGCCGGCTTCACCACCACCGTGCCCCAGCGCGCGACCAGCTCTGCGAAATCGCTATGCGGCGACAGTAATTCGAATTCCGGCGTCGGCAATCCAACGGCTGACCACAATTGCTTGGTGCGCAATTTATCCATCGCGAGCGCGGATGCCATTACACCGCTGCCGGTGTACGTCACACCTAACGTTTCCAATAAACCTTGCACGGTGCCGTCTTCGCCGCCGGGACCGTGCAATGCAATAAACGCGTGCGGAAATTCACCCGTCGATCCATTGGAGGAAAAGCGCAACCACCAACCCGGGGTTTTCGTATCCACTAACTCGGCCGCAACGTTTTGCTGTTGCAACGCATCGAATACCGCCTGGCCGCTGATTAGCGATACATCGCGCTCGGATGAATTGCCGCCGTAAAGCACTGCAACCTTGCCTTTTAACGGCAACGTCGCATGAGTCGATTGTTGAGATGCAGTTTTCGTCATCATCGTTTACCGCAAATCCGTCGCCGCCAATTCGGCAGCGATCGCGCCAATATTTCCTGCGCCCTGCGTTAACACCACATCGCCGGGACGCAACACGCCTTTCAATACTTCTTTAATGTCGTCGAGCTTTTCGACAAACAGCGGCTCAACTTTTCCGCGACTGCGAATGCTGCGGCACAAACTGCGACTGTCGGCACCGGCGATCGGCTCTTCGCCAGCCGAATAAACATCGAGCATCAGCAGCGCATCGACATTCGAGAGCACTGCCGAAAAATCTTCATACAAATCGCGCGTGCGCGTGTAGCGATGCGGCTGATAAACCATCACAAGGCGACGCCCCGGCCACGCCTGACGCACACCGCCAATCGTCGCTGCGACTTCGGTCGGGTGATGTCCGTAATCGTCGATCAACAACACACTGCCATCGCGCACAGGTAATTCGCCGTAAAGCTGGAAGCGACGGCCTACACCTTGATAACGCGTCAATCCTGCACCGATGAATTTGTCGTCGATGCCTTCATCGCTGGCGACTGCCGCAGCCGCCGTCGCGTTCAATACGTTGTGCCTGCCCGGAATACTCAACTCGATCGCTAATTCGGGACGATCGCGGCGCTGGATTTTGAATTGCGATTGCATGCCGTTTTTTTGCCAATCGACGATGCGGAAATCGGCGTCGTCGCTGAAGCCATACGTCAGCACGCTGCGGCTGATGCTCGGAATCAATTCGCGCACCACCGGATCGTCGATGCAGAGCACCGCAACACCATAGAACGGCAGGTTGTGCAGAAATTCGATGAAGGTTTTTTTCAGCCGCGAAAAATCGCCGCCATACGTATCCATGTGGTCGGCTTCGATATTCGTGACGACCGCGACGAGCGGCTGCAAATGCAAAAACGAGGCATCGCTTTCGTCGGCTTCGGCAATCAGATAACGGCTTTCGCCGAGTCGCGCATTCGAACCAATGCTGTTAACGAGGCCGCCGATTACGAAGGTCGGATCGAGTTCGGCCTCGGCGAAAATCGTCGCGATCATTGTCGTCGTCGTGGTTTTGCCGTGCGTGCCGGCAATCGCCACACCGTGGCGATAACGCATCAATTCGGCGAGCATTTCGGCTCGGCGCACGACTGGAATACGGGCTGCGCGCGCGGCGGCAATTTCCGGATTGGTTTCTTTCACCGCGCTCGATGCAACCACGACATCGGCATCGCGAATATTTTCGGCGATGTGGCCGATGAATACCGTTGCACCCAAACGCTCGAGATGGCGTGTGCTGTCGCCGGCTTTCATGTCCGAACCGGCAATTTGATAACCGAGATTCAACAACACTTCGGCGATGCCGCACATGCCCGCACCGCCAATACCGACGAAATGAATGCGTTTGACGCGACGCATTTCCGGCACCACGAAACGACGACGCTCAGCCATGAGCCACCTCCAGCCGCGCCGTCATCATCTGCGAGCAAAGATCGGCAACTTCAGCCGCGGCATTCGGTTTCGCCAACGCGCGAGCGTTGCGCGCCCACGCCAATAATTCCTGCGGTTGCGCCGCTAATTCGCGCAGCAGATTCGCCAATGTTTCTACCGTTAATTCATGTTGTGGAATGAGCACGCCTGCGCGTTGCTCGCTGAGCCAGCGCGCGTTGTGCGTCTGGTGATCGTCGATCGCGTGCGGCAATGGAATCAGAATCGCACCAACACCCGCGGCAGCCAATTCGGCAACGGTCAGCGCACCGGCACGGCAGATCACGACATCGGCCCACGCGTACGCGGCTGCCATGTCGTCGATAAATGCATCGACGGTCGCAACAATATGTTTT
>CAMLJR010000186.1 GCA_946480345.1 uncultured Spongiibacteraceae bacterium | reverse complement strand
TATTCGCCGGCGTCTTCAATCGAAACCTGACTGAACGGAATCTGCTTCGCGCCTTTGCCGGCGATGTCCTCATAATGAATCGTGTTCACGCCGAGATACTTCAGCGCGAGGCTGTCCATGTCGTGGCGCGTTGCCACAGCGTCGAGGACGTACGATTCGAGCATCGTGTCGTAGACAATGCCGTTCAGCTCGATGCCGTGGTTGGCCAGCACGCTTTTGTCGTATTTGAGGTTCTGTCCGATCTTACCGCGCAGCGGGTTTTCGAGCAGCGGCTTCAGCTGTGTAAGCACTTGCTCTCGGGATAACTGTTCGGGTGCGCCGGGATAGTCATGCACCAGCGGCACATACGCCGCCTCGCCAACATCGATTGCGAACGACACACCGACGATTTCGGCCTGCATGTAGTCAAGGCTTGTGGTTTCCGTATCGAAGGCAAAAACCGGCGCTTCGGCGAGACGAGCCGCCCATACGTCAAGGTCATGCTGGGTGAGAATGACCTGATAATTTCGCGGTATGGCCGCCTTTTCCGGAACCGCTGGCGCCTCCACGCCTTGATCGAGCAGCTCCGAAACCCAGCTTTTGAATTCGAGCTCGCGGAAGGTTTCGAGCAGCTCTTCCCGACTCATCTCGCCAGCGACAAGCTGATCGAGACCGAACGGCAGCTCCACATCGGTTTTGATCGTCGCTAACAGGTACGAAAGGTAAGCCTGCTCGCGCTCGGCCTCTAACTTGGCAGCCAGCGTTTTCGCGCCGCGCACGCTCAACGTCGCCACCTTATCGAGATTTTGATAAAGCTGGTCGAGGCCGCCAATTTCGGTCAGCAGCGGCACCGCTGTTTTCTCTCCCACACCGCTGACGCCGGGAATGTTGTCGCTGCTGTCACCGACCAATGCCAGATAGTCGATTATCAAATTCGGCGGTACGCCAAACTTGTTGACCACGCCGGCTTCGTCGAGCACGGTATTGGTCATTGTGTTGACGAGCGTGATGTGAGTATTCACCAACTGCGCCATATCCTTATCGCCGGTGGAAATGACCACAGGATGAGCCAGTGCGGCGGCGCTACAGGCGAGGGTGCCAATGACATCGTCGGCCTCGACACCGTCGACGATCAGCAACGGCAGCCCCATCGCACGAACCAGTTTGTGGATCGGCTCGATCTGCGCCCGCAACTCGTCCGGCATCGGCGGGCGATGCGCTTTGTATTTATCGAACAACTCGTCGCGGAAAGTTTTGCCTTTTGCATCGAACACCACGGCCATCGGGCTGCCGGGGTAATCTTTCTGCAACCGGCGCAACATACTGATGACGCCTTTGACCGCACCCGTGGGCTGACCCTTTGAGTTATTGAGCGGCGGCAGCGCGTGGAATGCGCGGTATAAATAAGAAGAGCCGTCGACGAGGACGAGCGGGAGAGGCTGGGTCATTTGCGGCTTTGGTATTGGTGGCGAATGGCGGCAAAGTGTACCACCAGCTTATTGGATTCAGGACGCATCGATGGCCGTTTACACCCGACTGGAAATTCCCGAACTTGCCGAGGCGCTGGCACCGCTACAACTGGGCCGGTTGGTGGCGGCGCGCGGCGTCGAAGCGGGAATCGAAAACACGACGTATTTCCTGACTTTTGTATCGGACGCCAGCGCCACACCGAAAGAGTTTGTGCTTACTATCGCCGAAACGGTATCCAGATCAGAGCTGGAGTTTATTGCCGCGCTTACCAACCGATTGAGCAGCGATGGCGCGCCGGTGCCGCCACCGGTAGCAACGCGGAGCGGTAATCGCGTCGTATCGATAAAGGGAAAGCCCGCGCTGGTTGTCCCAAAAGCCCGCGGCAAACATCCAGATCAACCGACATTGGCACAGTGCCATGCGGTCGGTCGGGCGTTGGCGCAATGTCATTTATCGACACAGCATGCCGGCTTCAGTCACGAAGGACATCGCAGCCTCAAATGGGTAAGCGCAACTGGAATACAGCTGCTTGATCGGCTTCAAGGCCGTGACCGCGATCTGCTAAATCGCGAGTTATCGAGACTGTCGGCATTTGCCGAGACGCATACACAGCTGCCGACCGCAGTAATTCATGGCGATCTGTTTCGCGACAACGCGCTATTCGACGGTAACGAACTGACCGCGATCATCGATTTTTTCAGCGCGGGCACCGGGGCTTTGATGTTCGATCTGGCGGTGAGTGCCAATGATTGGTGCCTATCGCCTGGGGCACTGGATCAAGCCGAACGCGTGCATTCGCTAACCGCCGGATATCAAAGCATTCGCATTCCAACGCCGATCGAACGTCGGCTTTGGCCGGAAATTCTGGCCATCGCCGCGCTACGGTTCTGGGTGTCACGTCTTGCCGACCGCTTACTGCCCAGCGACAGATCAGCAGCTCATCGTTTCGATAAAGATCCAAACGAATACCGAGCCTTGCTGGATAAACATCGGTGCATGCCGATTGGCTGGCCTATCTGACTTCTGCGTTTTCGTCATTCCCTCGTCACACGAGTGTTACCGAAATTTAACTCGACGCTCGTATCGTTACGTCGCAATAATCACTTCAAGAAAACAAAATGATGAATTTGTTTTGTTACAAAAAATTCATGAAAAACAGTTAATTAAATATTGTTCATGTGGACGGCATCACGCCTTACGCAGATAAGTAATAAACGTGACAGAAGATTAATAGTTTTTTCTTGATGTGGCCCAAATCAATTGTTACTATTAGTACCACATTAAGTAACAACCTGATTGAAGGCGGCCACAAGCCGGTGACAATCGAAACCAAAGGAGAAAGTCCATGAGACGTGCAGCAGTAATAGCAGTAGTAGTAAGTGCATTAGTAGGTGCGGTTGGCGCAGAAGCGATGATCAAAGCCCGTAGCAGCGCGCTGCCTAAAGCCACGATCACTGTTCAAGAGATTGAATCGGTAACGGTTGAAGCCTCGGCGTTGAACGTAAGCAACGAGATCGTAACCGCAGATACCCAACCGATGAATGGAAATACTTATGCAGCTAATTGATAAATAACCCCGGGGTCTCGCAAAAGGCCCCGATTTTTTCTCCCTCCTTTTTCAATAACGCAAACAATTCAATACCGATCGCCCCAAACTCCGGTAAAACAGCAACAAACCTTCCTGAGATGCTGGCTGATTTATCGCTAACGCATCGATAACTTCCAACTTCACTTTTCGTCCGGCCAATAGTGTTTTCATCAGCCGGGATTCCTGCTGCTCGCGCCATACGCAGCTAACCGATCCGCTATCGAGCAGATTTTTAGCCCGAACGATCTGCGCCGGCGTGGGCGGCAAATCCGAATTATCGGTCAACGCTATTTTGTGTTGCAGGCGGTAACGTTGCTCGAAGTGCTGATAGGCATCGTGCTCAACCATATAGCCGCGCAACTGGCCGATCGCAGCCAATTGCTGGCGCAATAACTCATCCTCGCGCATCAATTGCTGACCGAGGCGCTCGACGTTAGTGCGAAACTGTTGCGCGAAGGCGGGTCGCATTTCGCCAAACACTTTTTCCAATCGCTCGGCAGCGGCGCGCATTGCTATCGGATCTAGCCAGAAATGAGGATCGCCATCGTTGTCATGTAGCGCCACGCGGCGTGTCGAACGCGGCAGTGCGGATAATGTCGATTGCAGAAAAACTTCCATGCGCGGGCCAACTGAAATCACCACATCGGCGGCGTCGAGACGACGTCGATCGGATGGGCGTAGCTGGTAGTCGTGCGGCGATACGTTGGGTCGGAGCAGCAGTTCGACATTGACGGCATCGCCGCCAACCGCTATCGCCAGCAACTGCAATGGCTTAATCGTCGCCACCACGTTTAGCCGTTCACTAATTAGCGATTCATCCGCGCGACAACACAGCGATATCAACATGAAGGCGCCGACCAACAGCGCGCGCGAATGTGGTGTGGTTTTCAAGTTCTGATTCCCGCAAAAAAGTGTAACAATATAACATTGATTCTCTGGACTGAGCCGATGGCAACGCCGCGCAAAAGTCTCGCCTTTCGCGAGCATGATCATTCGCATTGCATCGACAACGCATTACAGACCGCGAAGGATGTCTGCGCTGAACACGGTGTGAAGCTGACGCAATTGCGCGAACAGGTGCTTCAACTCGTCTGGCAGAGCCACAAACCGCTTGGCGCCTACGCCATTCTGGAACTGCTTAGTGAAAATCCGGCACGGCACTCAAAACGCCAGGCGCCCCCTACGGTATATCGAGCTCTCGAATTTCTGCAGGAACACGGCCTCGTCCATCGCATCAATTCGCTGAATGCCTTTATTGGCTGCACACAGCCGCATGCGTATCACAACAGCCATTTTCTAATCTGCCGCGAATGCGCAATCGCGATTGAAATGTCGGACGGAAACATCGGCGGCGCCATCGATCAGGCGGCAAGGGCAGCGCGTTTCAGCGAGCACAGCGCGAGCGTCGAAATCCTTGGCCTATGTCCAAATTGTCAGGGGCGTCGCAATGAATAAGGCGTTGCTGACACTCG
>CAMLJR010000185.1 GCA_946480345.1 uncultured Spongiibacteraceae bacterium | reverse complement strand
ACTGCGGCTTTAGCCGCGAAATCTAAATACATCAGGAAGATGTATTTAGATGCCAGATTAATAGCTACGTGAAAAAAAGCCGGCAATCGCCGGCTTTTTGTTTTCGATTAGGTAAGTTTCGTTACTGCCCGCAACAGCTCTTCGATACCAGTGACCGGCAACGGTCTGCTGAAATAAAAACCCTGCAAGGCATCGCAATCGCTGTCGCGCAATGCTGCGAGTTGCTCGCTCGTTTCCACGCCCTCCGCGACCACAATCAGATTCAATTGCTTTCCAAGGCCGATGATGGCGCGCACGATGCTATGGTCGTCCTGATCGGCCGGAATATCGCGAATGAACGAGCGATCGATTTTAATTTTGTCGATCGCAAAGCGTTTCAGATAACTCAAGCTCGAATAACCGGTGCCGAAATCATCAATCGCTAAATGCACGCCGAGCGCACGCAATTGTTCGAGCGTCCAAATCAATTGCTCGGCATCGTGCATCACCGTCGTTTCGGTTACTTCGAGTTCGAGATAGCGCGCATCGAGTCCGGTTTCGCGCAATACATCAGCAATCTCCTGCACGAGATCGCGGCGACGAAATTGCACGGCGGAAATATTCACCGCCACCGCCAGCTTCGGTAAGCCGGCATCTTGCCACGCGCGATTTTGCCGACAGGCTTCGCGCAATACCCAATGGCCAATCGCATCGATCAGGTTGCGCTCTTCGGCGACCGGAATAAATTCCGCCGGCGAAATCATGCCATGTTCCGGATCGCGCCAGCGCACTAATGCTTCGAGGCTAACGATATCGCCGCTCTGCAAATCGACTTGGGGTTGATAGTGCAACTCGAATTCTTCGCGCTCGATGGCGCGCCGCAAACGCGTTTCCAGAGCCAGCAATTCGGCGGCGCGACGATTCATTTCATCGACGAAGAATTGCGTATTGTTACGACCGCTTTCTTTGGCGTGATACATCGCGGCATCGGCATTCATGACCAGGCGTGAGAAATTATCGCCGTCCTCGGGATAAATGCTGACGCCGATGCTGGCCGTCAATCGGAATTCGTTATCGCCGATGTAATACGGCAATGTAAGTTCTTCAAGAATTTTCTCGGTAACAAATGCTGCGTCGGCGGCGGTATTGAGGCTGGGTAATACGATAATGAACTCATCGCCGCTTTGACGTGCAACGGTGTCTTGTTCGCGCACGCTGCGTTTCAAACGTTTGCTAACCTCGATCAGAATTTTGTCGCCCGCTTGATGGCCCAACGAATCGTTAATGGTCTTGAAGTGATCGAGATCGATGAAAATAACGGCAGCGCGCGAATTTTCACGCTTTGCCGTCGCGATGATTTGGTTGACGCGATCTTCGAGTAATACGCGATTCGGCAGATTGGTTAGCGGATCGTAAAAAGCGAGATATTGAATATGTTCTTCGGCGCGTTTCTTTTCGGAAATGTCGGAAAAAATAATGATGTAGTTAGTGATCTCGCCGCGTTCATCCAATACTTTGGTGACGGTAACCCATTCGTAGCAGAGATTTCCGTCCTTGCTGATCCATTCCACCTCACCGCTCCAATCGCCGCCGATATCAAGCGCCTGTAGCATTGCGTCGATGTGCGTGCCGCGTTCGAATAACGGTGGCACGCTGCTAAGTGCCTCTTCAGTGCTATAACCCGTTATCGTCGAAAAAGCTCGGTTGCTCGACAAAATGCGTTTGTCGCCATCGGTAATCAAAATGGCTTCGGCGCTATGATCGAAAGCAATCGAGGTCAGGCGTAATTGATTTTGCGAATGCACTTGGTCGCTGATGTCGTGGCCGATCAGGTAGATCCGCTCACGCTGCTCAGCATCGGTAATTGCGAGCACGGTGGAGGCGGCGGGAAAAATGTTGCCGTTCTTTTTCCGATTTCTCGTTTCGAAACGAATGATTTTTCCATCGCTCAATTCCTTCCAGTCATGCCTCATTCTTTCTTCGTGCGCGTCGATGCTCAAAAACATCGCGGGTTGGCCGAGCATTTCTTCGACGGTATAGCCGAATATCTCGCAAGCGCTATCACTTGCATAACAAATATCGCCCTCGGCATCGAATTCAAAAATAAAATAGCCGGCGTTTTCAATAGCCAGCTTGTTAATAGCAAGTTGACTCTGACTGTCTCGCAATTGCGCTTGCGATTCCTGCAGTCGAATAATTGGCAATTGCACGCTATGCAAAAATATTCCGCGATACAGATATACAAAAGCGGTAACGCGAATTACACGCGCGCAAAGATTATTGATATCGAATGAAGTCGAAACCAGGCGGAAACTAATCTCGCCAAGCGCGAACAGAGCGCTTGCCATTGCCGCATATTGCAGCCAGATATGCGGCGATTGTTGCGAGCGTTTATAAGCGAAGAAGGCTGTCGTTGCGAACAGACAGAACAACAATTCGACCGATCGATTGCGTAATGGCGTTGGTGTTGTTTCATCGCTGTATAGGTGCGGCAGTTGCTCAATTTGAAAAATACCGAGATACGTAAAAAAGCAGAAACCTGCCACCGCGATTGCCGGCAGCCAAATAATACGGCGGTTAATAGGGCGATTAATGACGCAGGCAGCACCTATTAATGCCGCTGCAGTAAAGCTTCGTGAAAACAGCGCGAACATCGCGCTCTTATTCGAGGTGTTCGCAGAGATTAATGGCGGCATCGTCGGAATGGAGAGTATCTGTAGAACATTCAGCAAGCCGCCAGCCAGGAACAAATAGGACAGTAGTGCGATGGGCCAGGTGCGTTCAGTGTCGTAAGTCTGCCAGCCGATAAAAAAAACCAGCAGCGCAAAAACAATGGTGAATGATTCGAGCGGCAGGAATATCACTTGAGCCGCCATTTTTAGCGTCAGCGGTATTTGATCGTTCAGCAAATAAGCAGCGATCGTCAACGCCGCTGCCGAGAGAAGCACCGTTGAATTACGTTTGGCTGAGCCGATCAAATCGAGGGATTCCTTCTGCCGTGAAGATGCGTACGGAAACGAATTGCGAATTTATAGTTTCGCCGAAGTTTAGCATGCGATCGCAACCGCGCCCTGCGGCTTGTACGTACCACTGACGATGGTTATTCGAATTATTGAGGGGAGGGGCGTTTTTGCAATTTGCGCTGCAAGGTACGGCGATGCATGCCGAGCGCACGGGCGGTGGCGGATATATTGCCGTTGTGCTCGTGCAGCACTCGCTGAATGTGCTCCCACTCAATGCGATCGATCGGCACGGGCGTCAATGTTGCCGGCGGCATTTCCTCGGTAGTCGAATTGATGAAGGCCGCGATGATTTCGTCGGTACTCACCGGCTTGCATAAATAATTCAATGCCCCGCGCTTCACGGCATCAACGGCGGTGGCGATGCTGGCGTAACCCGTCAGCATGACGATGAGAATTTCCGGCAACGTTTCTTTTAATGCGCTGATAACGGCGAGGCCCGATTCATTGGCAAGTTTCAAATCCACCAGTGCACGCAGCGGACGATGCTGCTCCGCCAAATGCAGCGCATCGGCAATGGTATGGGCGGCAATGGTGCTGTACCCACGGCGTTGCAGGGCGCGCTGCAACACGTCGCAGAGGCTGACATCGTCATCGACGATGAGGTAATCGCACTCAGCCATGCGATTGCTCCGCTATCGGCAACCGCAATAACGCTTCGGTGCCACCGTCGGGATGGTTATATAAACGAATATCGCCGCCGCACCGCTCAACGGTTGCATGACTTAAAAACAGGCCGAGACCGAGGCCGTGTTTCTTGCCGGTGACGAACGGCTTGCCCAGCTGCTCGGCAATTTCATGCGCGAGGCCCGGGCCGTTATCGCGAATGCGCATCGTAATTTGAGCGTCATCCCATTCCAGTGCGAGTTCTACTGCCGCATCCCCTGCATCGGCGGCGTTATCGAGCAGATTGATGATCGCTTGCTGTAACGCATCATCGACTCGAAGCGTTGGCGCATGCCCTACCACGGCCGGCCAACGGTAGCGCGCATCGGGCCGCATGACGTGCCAGCGGTCGAGTACCTCGGCGATAAATTCGTCGATGCGCTGCGTCCGAAGCTGTTGCAGACGGTGCGATTCGGCGGTGCTCACCAACCGTTTGAGCGTGGCGCGGCACGTCTGAACCTGCCGTTTCAACAACGCGATATCAGCGTTCAGGCCCGCGTCGTCGCTTGCCATTTCATCGAGCAGCACGGTCATCGTCGTCAGTGGCGTGCCGAGCTCGTGCGCGGTGCCCGCCGCCAGCGTGGCGACGGCGAGCAGCTGCTCGTTATGTAGCGCCTGTTCGCGCCGCAGATTCAGTTCGCGCTGCTGTTCGCGCACGGTGTTCGCCATGCGCACCACGACATACGTGATCAATGCCGATGACAGCGCGAAGTTGCACCACATGCCAAACACGTGCGGATTGAGCGTAGCGTCGTCGTGATGCATAGCCATCGGCGCGAACAACGGCAGCGGCACGAAAAAAAACAGCAGGCCGGTGTACAACGCCAGACTGATCACTGCCAGCGCGATGGTGTAACGC
>CAMLJR010000184.1 GCA_946480345.1 uncultured Spongiibacteraceae bacterium | reverse complement strand
CCGATGGCCCATCATCTAATTTATCCGGGAGGGTTGATCGCCCAATCCAAGTATTATTTACACGCTGAAATACCCGATAGCCTCCATCCCCCAACAGAACATAAGCGTACGTTCCGCTCGGTTTGGTCAGCACTAAAAGCCGTTCCTCCCAATTGTGCCGCCAAGACTGAGCAATCGAGAGCGTGTGACGACGATCGACCGTTGGAGGAAAGAAAAAACCTAGACTGTTGTAATAGCGTGTGAATCGCAAATGCCCAAGCCCGACTTCTGGATAATCATCAACGGTTTCGAGCTTCGCACCAGTAGCGACTGAAATTGGATTGCCCGCTTGAGGGCATAGAGCCATTTCCTGTCTTAGGCAACCACCGATGGATGGGTTATTGGAATCACTCCAAGGCATATAACCGGGAGGGCAAGTAATGGTACGGGTTGCACTGATATAGCCGGTGCCACTATCGATTAAAGTGGAGGTATTTTCGCATTGAGCACCGAACGTATAGTAAAAGTTTAAATGCCAGATTTTACTGGATTCAACACCTAGCAATTTCCCGTTGGAAGTTTGTGTCCCCTTGCCGATGATTTGCCAAGGGCAGCGAGGGTTGTACTTTGATTGAAGGTCCGCAATAGCTGCACCTTCAGACAAACCTTGGCCACTACCAAATGGATTGATTGTTGTTTGATATTTCCACGGACCTACAAGAGGGGCAACGCACTCGACATATCGCCCATTCTGTAATGCATTAATATCCCCATCGTCAGAACACGGTGATGCTGCATAGACGGTGTGTGGTAACCATAGGAAAAGACAAAATCCCCATAAGAGTTTTAATTTAAAAAAACCGAAACTGTTGCGAAAAAATAGAAAGAATAACGATGGGCAAAGAGAGCTATTTGTTTTCATCATCCCTGATTCCTCGAACTAAATGGCAGGAGTTAAAAACAGCCGAGGTCTACAGCACCCCGATCCGTTTGGGTATTTATTGTTTGATGCTATGTGATGCGTACATACAAACTCAATGTAGGATTAACGACCCATCAACCGCCCACGATCGTTTTCTTTATCGCTTTCGATTGCCAGACCGAGGGTGCCTTCCATCAATGCATTCGGATCGGCATCGGCTCCGAGTTTGATCATCAAACGCAAATCGTTGGCCGAATCGGCATGCGCGATTGCATCTTCGTAAGTAATTTCGCCCTGGCTGTACATTTCATATAAATGTTGATCGAACGTCTGCATACCTTGCTCGGTCGATCGCGTCATCAGCTCTTTCAACAAATGCACTTCGCCTTTACGAATTAAATCCGATGCGAGCGGTGTATTAATCAGCACCTCAACACATGCACGCCGGCCTTTACCATCCGGTGTTGGAATTAATTGTTGCGCGACCATCGCTTTCAAGTTCAGCGATAAATCCATCCACAATTGCGGATGTCGTTCGGAGGGGAAGAAATGCAGGATGCGATCGAGCGCCTGGTTCGCGTTGTTCGCGTGCAGTGTGCATAAACATAGATGGCCCGTCTCGGCGAACGTGATCGCGTGCTCCATCGTTTGCCGCGTGCGCACCTCGCCGATCATGATCACGTCCGGCGCCTGGCGCAGCATATTTTTCAGCGCCACCTCGAACGACTCGGTATCGATGCCCACTTCGCGCTGCGTGACGATGCAGCCTTCGTGCTGGTGAATGTATTCGATCGGATCTTCGACCGAAATAATATGGCCCTTCGAGTTGCGATTGCGATGGCCGATCATCGATGCGAGCGATGTGGATTTACCCGCGCCGGTTGCACCGACGAAAATCACCAGCCCGCGCTTCGTCATCGAAAGATCTTTAACGATGTCGGGTAAACCTAAATCTTCGATCAACGGAATATGCGTTTCGATGCGACGCAACACCATGCCGGCGAGATTGCGTTGATAAAACGCGCTGACGCGAAAACGGCCGATGCCGCGCGCGCTGATCGCGAAATTCAATTCTTTGGTTTGCACGAATTCGCGACGCTGCGTTTCGTTCATCACGCCGAGCACTGTTTCGCGCGTCTTTTCCGGGCTTAACGGTGTGGTGGTCACCGGCACCACGCGGCCATTGATTTTGACCGAGGGCGGCACGCCGGCAGTGATGAATAAATCGGATGCGCCTTTCTCTACCATCAGGCCCAGTAATTTTTCGATATCCACCGCAGTGCTCCGTTAATGTGCGAACTCGCTTTGCGAGAAATTTTTGTTGTTTAAAGCTTGTCGGGGAAACGCGCCTTGGTGCGCGCTTCATCGCGCGTCACCAGACGTTTGTTGATCAGCTCGCCGAGGCATTGATCCATCGTCTGCATGCCGATCGAGCCGCCGGTTTGAATCGCCGAATACATTTGTGCAACTTTATCTTCGCGAATCAGATTTCGAATCGCCGACGTGCCAATCATGATTTCGTGCGCAGCGATACGACCGCCGCCGACTTTTTTCATCAGCGTTTGCGAAATAACGGCCTGCAACGATTCGGACAACATCGAGCGCACCATGTCTTTCTCGGCCGCGGGAAATACGTCGATAATCCGGTCCATCGTTTTTGCGGCCGATGTGGTGTGCAATGTGCCGAATACCAGGTGGCCGGTTTCGGCAGCGGTCAGCGCGAGGCGGATCGTTTCGAGGTCACGCAATTCGCCGACCAGAATGATGTCGGGGTCTTCCCGCAGCGCCGAGCGCAACGCTTCGTTGAAACCGTGCGTATCGCGGTGCACTTCGCGCTGGTTGATCAGGCATTTTTTTGATTCATGCACGAATTCGATCGGATCTTCGATCGTCAGAATGTGTTCGTAGCGGCTGTCGTTGACGTAATCCATCATCGCCGCGAGCGTGGTCGATTTACCCGAACCGGTCGGGCCGGTGACAAGCACGAGGCCGCGCGGGTTGTGGCAGATATCGCGAAACACTTGGCCGAGCCCCAGGTCTTCCATCGTTAACACTTTCGAGGGAATCGTCCGAAACACCGCGCCGGCACCGCGGTTCTGGTTGAACGCGTTGACACGGAAGCGTGCGACGCCGGGGACTTCGAACGAGAAATCGGTTTCGAGGAACTCTTCGTAATCCTTACGCTGCTTGTCGTTCATGATCTCGTAGATCAGACCGTGCACCTGTTTATGATCCATCGGCGGCAGATTGATGCGACGCACATCGCCATCGACGCGAATCATCGGCGGCAAGCCAGCGGAGAGGTGCAAGTCGGACGCGCCCTGTTTGGCGCTGAAGGCGAGCAGTTCGGTAATATCCATGCGATTTCCTTTACAAGCCGCGAGCGGCGGCCTGGTTATAATAGTCGGCGCTCGCGAGCGCGCCGCCGAGAAATGGGCAAATGCGATAACAATCACAGACGGACGAACGCGATGCGCGTTCTCCGAGCAGTCGAGCCATGCCAGCCAACGTAGCAATCAATATAGCAAAGGTCCGTGAACGCATCGGTCGAGCTTGCCGCGCCGCGGGCCGCGCCGAATCCGATGTCACGTTGATCGCGGTCAGCAAGACGCAGCCCGACTCTGCCATTCGCGCCGCCCACAACGCCGGTCTCAGCGATATCGGTGAAAATTACTGCCAGGAAGCCATCGAAAAAATCGCGATGCTCGACGGCCTGCCTCTGACATGGCATTTCATCGGCCCGCTGCAATCGAACAAAACCCGCCCTATCGCCGAGCGCTTTGCATGGGTGCATTCGGTCGATCGGCTCAAGTTGGCGCAGCGCTTATCCGCGCAACGGCCAAGTGAGATGCCGCCGCTGAATGTCTGTGTGCAGGTGAACATCGACGATGAGGCGAGCAAATCCGGCATTGCACCCGAAGCCCTCTCCTCTTTGCTCGAAGCGGTTATCGAGCTGCCGCATTTGCGCGTGCGCGGACTGATGGCGATTCCGAAACCTCACGCAAACCCATCCGATCAACGCGAAGCGTTTATCAAGATGCGCGCGCTGTTCGAACAGCAGCGCCAGCGCTGGCCGCAGCTCGATACATTGTCGATGGGTATGTCGGACGATTTCGAACTGGCGATAGAAGCCGGCGCAACGATGATTCGCGTCGGCACCGATATCTTCGGCGCGCGCGCCGGATCGAAAGAGTCGTAACCGATGACGTGGCTACGACGGCTCGGCCGCGAATGGTTTTTGCTCGGCATGCTCGCAGCTGTGGTACTGGCGAGCGTGTTTCCGACATTCGGCGCCAGCGGCGGCGCGATGCACAGCGAATTCGTCGTCAACGCCGGCATTGCGCTGGTGTTTTTTCTGCACGGCGTCGGTCTGCCGCTGGCCAATCTGCGACGCGGCGCGCTCGCCTGGCGCGTACATCTATTAGTGCAGACGCTAACGTTCGTCATCTTCCCGCTGCTATGGCTGTTATTCGCGGCCGCATTCAAAGGCTGGTTGCCCGCCGATTTAATGCTCGGTTTTTGTTATCTGGCGGCACTGCCATCGACGATTTCATCTTCAGTCGCGATGACCGCTATCGCACGCGGCGACGTACCGGTCGCGATTTTTAACGCGACGCTTTCCAGTCTGCTCGGCA
>CAMLJR010000183.1 GCA_946480345.1 uncultured Spongiibacteraceae bacterium | reverse complement strand
CAGGCGCCGAATCATTTGCGTGGCCGAGCGAACAGATCGTTACAAATAAAACCGCATAAAAACCGGACAAAAAGTGTTTCGCGACCATAATAATTAACCTCAAAACGGGTTGCGTTTCGAGAATAGCAGAGCGTCAGAAAAACACCGTAAATCCAGTTCGCAATTCCAGATTATTGGCGTGATCTTCTTCGCCAAAAATATTGCGATCAAATAAATAATCGCGGGCATCGATGCGCCATGCGAGCCAATCGTTGAGCAACAACCGATAACCGACCCCTACGTTGATAGTGAACGCACTATCGCCAGCGAATTCAGTGCTGCCGACACCGCCGATCAAGTAGAGCGACGAGCTGAATGCATACTTACCGATGAATACTTCGCCCGGTAACACATTCCAACCGATATCTGCGCTGTAATATGTATATTCGCGATCATCATCGCTGAGCAGATTCGAGCCGCCGCTTAATTTTTCGAAACTGGTTTTATCGCCTTCGGAGCTGCCGTATTCACCTTCGACGAAAATATCTTCGGTAATGTGGTAAGCGAGTGTGACGCCCCACACACCATTAGTGCCGAAATCCTGAATTCCGATGACACCGTAATAGGCGCCGACCTCGAAATTTTCGGTATCGATTTTCGGTGCTTTGATTTCGCGACGTTGCAAGTCAGGCTCGATAACTTGCGCGGAGCGTTTAGGGGAAGCATCGTCGGCAGCCCAGCTAACGAGCGGGGCGCATAACAATGCGCTTAAAAAAAGGCGCTGAATCCGATTTTCCATTCTTCTGCATTCTGGTTGGTGGCTTGATCAGTGAGTATTACATAGTTCCGGTATTGTGCACGGACGAGGAATCGGCGCGTGAGGTAATAACGCACGCCGACGCCCACATCGAACAATTCGTCGGAGCGATCTTTCGATTCGACCAAGGTCGATTTCGGATCGATAAAAATAATTCCGGTTCCGATCGTAAGAAACGGTGAAATCCGCCATTCCGGAAATGGCTGATGTACCAGACTTAGCGTGCCGACCTGGCCATTGGAGAAAGAGCCAAAATATTCGGAGGCTTCGATTTCCGCCGAGATATTACGCGTGAAATGATAAGCGCCATAAACGCTGATGACATCCGCACCGGCGAAGCTGCCGAGCATCAAACCACCTTCCCATCGACGCTGTTTAAACGCATCGAAATCGGGATATGCAACCGCGAGACGTTCGCCATCGGCTGTTAAAGTCTGCGCCATTTGCTCCAGCGATACCCAGCCTTCTTTTTCTCGCAATGTGTTTTTGCGCACGCGCACTTTGATCCAGTCGGTACGCTGCTTTAACACTTCCACCTGTTCGCCGCGCTCGGCAATATAAAACACGGGATAGCCACGGCCGGCACCCGTATGCAATTCGATATACGGTTCGGCGACGCGCACAAAAAATGTATCGCTATCGGCGCGGACAGATGCGGTGCCGAATAGCGCGACGCACAAAAGCGACAGTGTGATTATTTTTGTGCGGAATAACGCAACCGACACGCGGCAATCCTTGTTCATTTATAGAGGAGGTAAAACACGATCTAGTTTAGCAGGCGATTAGGAAACGGCCGCGCATTACTGCGCAGCCGCTGCTTTCACCACATCGTTGTAATACTGCCCACCGATATCGAGCCATTCCGACAGTAAGCGCAATTCGCCGTTTGTCAGCATGCCGGAGTGGTCTGTCCCGGTTTCGCCGGAATTACCGCAGACGCCACCATTGAAACAGCCGAAGAACCGCGTACTGCCGATGGCGCTACCGGCCATCATTGTGGCCGTCACGTTGTGCTCTATTGTCGTCACGGTGCCATCCGGATTGTTGATGATGTCGGGCGGAATATCGATGACAGCTCCACCTGCAAGTTGTTGTTGCGTATCCGCCGTAAATAATTCGGAGAATGACAAAACGCGGTCAGCGTCGCGATCGGATGGACTATTGCTCAAATCGAGTTGACCTTTTGGAACTTGAGCCAGCCCACCGGTATCTGCGGGCGCGTGACAACTGGTGCATCGATTATCGATTTGCACGCCATTGCTATCGAGTACTGGAACGCCGGTATTATCGAACAGCGGTCGCGATCGTTCCCAGATCGGCTGGATATGATCGAGATAGTTGATCACGATGCGGCAACTGATATTCCAGCGTGGTATCAGCGGAGTGGTTGGATCCTCAAGACAGCCCGTCTCGCTGGTCACCGGAGTTACCGGTACCTGACGAGGTCGCGCAAGATCATCGGTGATATAGCGATAATCCAACGTCGGATTTTTTTGGCCACCGTTAAATGCCCATTCATCGCTGAAAAAAACATTGAGCGATGGTAAACGCGGCTGATTTTTGTTGCGCGCATAAGCCTCTGCCATGGTTTGGCCGATGCGCGCCGCTGCGAAATTCACGTCGGATGGCGATACGCCGACAAATACGCCGTTACTCGATGTGCCGGGGTTCGAGTCCGGGGCGTTGCTGTCGAAACGGCCGTGCGTCAGCGTGCGTTTACCTGGCGTGGTCGCATCGTGACAACCGGTACAACGCACCACTTCGCCTTCGCGGAATTGCCACCACACGCGGTGACGCGGCGCGATATTCTGCGCATTCGCATCGAGAATATTGAATGTAATTGGCACATTCGCCGGCACCTGCAAGGCAACCGAACCATCGGCCTCGATCGGGACATAACCGACGATATGCCGCAAATAATTTCCATTAACGCCGAACGCAAAATTCTCGACTTCAAGTATCTGATTGTTGCCCGCCGGAATTTCATCATCCGGATCGGGAATCGGCACCGCCTGAACGATTTGCAGAAAGCGCGCACGCCGCGTCTGATAAGCGGCGTTTGCTGGATTGGCTTGACTAGTAATCATGCCGGTTGGCGCCGGCAGACCAAAATTGCCGACGATATCGTCGAGGTTGTATACCGAGCGGATATCGAGCACGGCAGTGTGATTCGTTAGAAGCGTGTTTTGAATATTGTTGCCGTAATCCAGCAAATCGTTGCTGCTACTGCCGGCCTGATTGTCGACAGCCTGAGCAATATTCTTTGCCGGCGACGCAGCGACAATATCGGTATAGATGACGCCTTCGCGTGGGCGCACGATTGATTTTTGAGTCTGTTCTTTCGGATCGAAAATCCACAGACCATAAAGCAACGGTGCTGCCAGCGCATTGGCGGGCATGCTGTTATTGCATGGCAGAATCGTATTGTTAGTGCCGAGATAACGGCACTGACTCCAGCTAATCAACAGCCGCCCGGTGCCATCAAACAAAGGCCACACTGCGCCGAATTCGCCGCCCGGCGACAACGTGCCATCGGTATGTACCGGATTTGCGGCAAGCGATTTTTGTGCGGAGCCTGAGGTGTTGTTGTTCCAGAGCGTTTGTGTGTTATCGCTGAAATTTTTTACATCGATCGCCACCAGGTCGCCACCCATATCCTCCGAGCGATAGGGACGCACAATCGTGGCCAGTCGGCCGTCCTCCATTTCACGCGGCTGGCTGAACTGCACCGGAATGGTGGGATCGTTGCCGGTGTTATGGCTGTGGTAACCATATAGAAGCGATAAATTCATTCCGCTCGGATTGAGCGTGTATAAATTCATCCGGTCGTTACCGTTCATATTGTCCCAACGCGCGAACACCAACTTGCCGCTGCTCAATTGCGAAGGCGATAGTTCATGACTTTGATTAAACGAAATCTGATCGATGTCGGTGCCATCGGCATTCATGATGTGCAATACGCCGGCTTTTACGCGCGGATTTGCAGGTGGCTCCACTAAACCGGAATACGCCGGCGAGCCTGACGAAGTTAATTGCCCGCGGCTCGTATGCTGACGATCCGACACGAATACAATCCGGCCGTCGTCCAAAAAATGCGGCGCGACATCGCTGCCCTCTGATTTTGTTTTTCCCGGAATCACCGGTCGGATCTGTTTGGTACTGAAGTTATATATCCATATGTCCCAGCTCGGCTGATCGATCGGATCGGCATTCGGAATCATTGGTGCATGTAACGCGAACACCAGCGTTTTTCCGTCTGGCGATACCGCGAGATCTTTCACATCGTATAAATCTTCTTCGCCAGGAAACAACGCATCGGTAATGTTTTCTTCCTCTGCATTCGCATCGGCGCGACTACGCACTAGAAGTTTCGCGCCGGGATGAAAGTCGAAAGGATTTTGCAGATTGCTTTGTTCGTCGTTCGGAATTGGTTGGGTCGGTGTCGGCCGCTTTATATAGGCAATCGGATATTCGACGGTGCCGGGATCGCTACCCTGATCGTCGCCGGCAACGCTGACTCCGCCTCCGCCGCCACAGCCGTGCAGCAAAAAGCTAAACGAAAAAGCGCCGATCAGTAGCATCTTTTTAAATAAAGGGTGCGCGGCAAAAAGAGAATTTGCCGCCAATGCAGACATCCGCTCCACGCGAGAATTACTCCGTATTAAATATTTAAAGCGCGCCGATTTTATTTACGACGCAAGTATAAGCAGGACTAAAAGTATGCTCGCGAAACCGCGCGGCGAATTTGTTTAATCTGTGTGCAGCATCACCATTAATTTCAAAATGCGCTAC
This sequence comes from uncultured Spongiibacteraceae bacterium, assembly GCA_946480345.1. The sequence goes on along the minus strand of CAMLJR010000183.1, from coordinate 12 downwards.
TACACTTGCGTC
>CAMLJR010000182.1 GCA_946480345.1 uncultured Spongiibacteraceae bacterium | reverse complement strand
GTCATGTAATCCAATGGCTTATCGACAATTTTGCGCGGCGTGAGGCCAACATCGAAATGCTGCATGCCGCCGATACCGACGCGCTTCATCCACTCAAGATCTTTATCGATGCCGTCTTTGGTGATATTCGCGCCGATCCAGTGCCACCACACGCGCGGTCGCGCATCGTTAGGCGGATTGGCAAACTCGTTGGCCAGCGTATCGGTTGCCGATGTCGGGTTTGTCTGGGCAACTGCCATGGGCGCTAGCAGAGCGAGCGAACAGAGCGAGGCGCAAATGCGGCTGCGTGCAGTGATTGAATATTGGCGGTAGCGAGAATTGAGCACTGTATTTCTCTCCCTATTGGTCGTTTTTATCGCTTCGGCCGACATGTTAACGATTGCAGGTCGGACAAACAGTTAAACATTCGCAATAAAAACGCAGCGCTTCCGAGAGCGCAGTTCAATCGAGAAATATCTTGCCGGGATTCATCAACCCCTTCGGATCGAGCGCCGTTTTCAGCGCATACATGACGGCGACGCCTTCGCCGTGTTCGGCGATCAAATAATCGCGCTTGCCGATACCTATCCCGTGTTCGCCGGTACAGGTACCGTCGCAGGCGAGCGCGAGTTCGACGATACGTTCCGACAATGCGTGCGCGCGCTGCATTTCATCGGCGTTGGCGGGATCGATCAACATCACCACATGAAAGTTGCCGTCGCCGACATGCCCGACCATTGGCGCGAGAATACCGAACGTGTCGATTGCCTCGCGCGTTTTTTCGATGCACTCGCTGAGCCGCGAAATCGGCACGCACACATCGGTGGCAATCGCGCGACTACCAGGTCGCAGCGCGAGATTGGCGTAATGCACGCGATGCCGTGCCTCCCATAACGCGCTGCGCTCTTCCGCTTTCGTCGCCGCTTGAAAATCCCCGCCGCCGTGGTCGGCCGCGAGCGCGGCAAATTGTTCGAGCTGCTCGGCAACACCGGCGTCAGTGCCGTGAAACTCCAGAAACAGGGTCGGCTGCTCGGGATACGCGGTGCCGCGATACGCATTCAGCGCCTGCATCTGTAGCGCATCGAGCAGTTCGATACGCGCCACCGGCACGCCGAGCTGGATGGTTGCGATCACGGTATCGACCGCATCGCGCACGCTGGGAAAACCACATACACCGGCGGCGATGGCTTCGGGTTGGCCATACAGACGCAACGACACTTCGGTGACGATGCCGAGCGTGCCCTCCGCCCCAACGAACAGTGCGGTCAGGTCGTAACCCGCCGCCGATTTGCGGGCGCGGCTGCCGGTGCGGATAACGCGGCCATCGGCGAGCACGACGGTGAGGCCGAGCACATTGCCGCGCATCGTGCCGTAACGAACCGCGTTCGTGCCGGACGCGCGGGTCGACGCCATGCCGCCCAGCGTCGCGTCGGCGCCAGGGTCGATCGGGAAAAACAAACCGGTATCGCGCAGCGCGGCATTCAATTGCGTGCGGGTAACACCGGCTTCGACGGTGCAGTCGAGATCGTCGGTGGAGACGCGCACGATACGGTTCATCTGCGACAGGTCGATGCACAACCCGCCTTTCACCGCGAGAAAATTGCCTTCGAGCGAGGTGCCAACGCCATACGGAACAATCGGAATCCCGCGTGCAGCACAAAACCGTACCGCCGCCGCGACTTCGTCGGTCGAATGCGGATACACCACCGCATCGGGCGGTAGCGCCGGGAAAAACGTTTCGGCGCGACCGTGGTGTTCGCGCACTGCCGCGCGGGTGTCGAAACGTTCGCCGAATTGTGCTTCGAGCTCGCTCCAGTCGATCGACCTCCTGTGTTCGGTCATGCTCCGATCTCCGATCAAATCATCCTCGGTACCCTGTGAGGAGGATTAGGCAAACTGTTGAGAAGCCAACCAATCACTCATGCGAAGTGTGGCTTGCAGATCCCAAATCTGCCGAATCAACGCCCTCGCCTCATCGGCATTTGCCGCGCCGCCATACGCAGCTAACGCCAGCGCTTTAGCCTCCAGCTCAGGCCGACTCAGTGTGTTGCCCGGATCACCCTTCGGCTCGTCGACGCGACCATGCAGCACACGGCCATCGGCGGTATGCACGGTGACCTTGCCGAGCCAGCGCACCGGATACGCGTTATCGACTTCGGCATCCAGCTGCATCGTCACTTTGTCGCGTACCGCCGCGACGTGGGGCGCCAGAAAATAACGATCGAATTCAGTGAGCCCTGCGCGGCCATGTACCGCGATCAAACCGAGCACGGTACCCATCGAAAACTTACCCTGATGCACCGTACTCGGCACGACGACCCGGCCAAGCACGTCGATCGCGCCCTGATGCACATGCGTGATGACGCGTTCGAGGTCGCCTGCTTTCAGATTTTCACGTTGCATCACCTGCAACAGTGCATCGGCGGCGGGATGCGTGTGGCGGCATGAAGCATGAAATTTGAACGAGGTTTCGGCCAATGCCCAGCGTTCCCCGAGGCCATCGGCGAGGCGATCTGGATCAGCATCGCTCGACATGCCGACGCCAAGCCCTTGTGCACCGTCCAGCACGCGCTGCGCACCGGTAAATCCATCGCGCGCCAGATACGCCGCCATCAGCCCGGCGCCGGCTGCGTGCGCGCAATGCAGTTGCTTCGAATCGGCAGCGTCGCGCAAAAATTCCCAGACACCGGCGGATTGCGTGCCGGCGGAACCAAACGCATGCAGCATCTGCGCGGCATCGAGTTTCAACAGACTGCCGACAGCCGCCGCTGCGGCGAGCGTGCCCGCTGTTGCTGTGGTGTGAAACGTCACGTAGTGCGAACGACCGAGAAATTCGCCGACGCGAATGCCGACTTCGTACCCGGCCACTACTGCGGTGAGAAACTCGCGCCCACTCGAACCGAACGCCTGTGCCACCGCCAGCGCCGGGCCGATAACAACAGCGGCCGGATGAAACACCGAGCCGTTATGCACATCGTCCTGCTCGACGTAATGCGACGCCGCCGAATTGACCATCGCCGCGAACAACGGCGAGGTGCGCCGGCGCGAGGCCAGTATTTCGCTTGTTGCGTTTTCGCTACCGACGCCGGGTCCCATCATTTCGGTAAAGCGCTCGATCGCCTGCACCGGCCGTGCGCGTCCTCCGGCCAGCACCGAGCCCGCCCAGTCGAGGATCAAGTCCTCGGCGCGAGCCAGCACGGGCGCGGGAATTTGTGCAAAGATCAGGTTTGCGGCGAATTCCGCGAGTTGCTTGCTTGGATGAGCGGAAGACGAACGCAAGTCAATAGCTGTCATGCCACGCTCTCCAACACCTGCATGATCTGAACTCTATGCCCCTCGTGATCTTTTATAAGCGCCACGCGTAAATTGTGTTCGGGATAATCGCGCGCCGGATGATCCAGACTGCCGCCCGCTTCCACCGCCGCGGCAATCGTGGCGTTGACGTCGCTGACCTGCAACCCGACCACCGCCTCGCCCGGCACCGCCGGCGCGCGATTGACGAAACGCGTGAGAAGAAGCTGAGTCGATCCCACTGGCGCGCCAGCCGGATTCATCACCACTTCCTCATGCGCGTAACTGCCTTCTCCGCTGGTGACCCGTTTGGCAACGACCAGCCCGAACACGGCGGTATAAAAACGCTCGGCTCGATCGAGATCGGCGACGGCGATTTTTGTGAACCAGAATGCGATCGCGGACATTTTTTCTCCTTCTGTTTGCGACTGCTGAATGCACAGCCCGTCAGCGACGGGGAGCGATCTCTTAGGCAGGGTATTGTCCTAGACCACTTCGTCAACGGGGTCGGGCAGCATGATGCGCGGCAACCCCAGATCGTAGACCCGGGTCAGTAGCTGGATGAAGGTCACATCGTTCAATGGATCGGTGGGCATCTCGAACACCTCGCCGCGCGCACGTAAATCCTGAACAAAAATGTCGAGGGCTTTTTCGGGCGTAATGTCGTCGCTATGGTCGAGGGTTCTCTTGAGGTCGTCGTAATCCATAAAGATCTGGGCGCCCCAATGAATCAGCAGCCGGAATTCATTTTCGGGTATCCGCTGAATCACCTTGCCGTCGGTGGTAATCCGCCACCCTGCTTCCGTCTCGGGATCGGGCGCAATGGTGGAATTGATCGCAAGACCTTCCGGTTGCCGCATTTTGAGCGGCCCGCAGGCCTGCGAGGTATGGTACATACGCTCGTTCTCGACGACGACCGCCCGATTCCACATGGGTGCGGCCAGCAACTTTGGCTCAGCCTGTAGCCCATCGGGCCAATATTGGAAGCCACCACCGATACGCCCCTTGTAATACCAGGTGATGACCTGCGCCTTCTTCGCTTGCCACTGCCGGAACAGCCCCGACTTCGCCATGATGTTGAGGAGCCAGATCGGTGCATCCTTGGCATACATGCCCCGGAAATGCGTGCCATCCACATGAGGTGCCCCGCCCGCCGGCGTCGGCCCCTGAATGTTGAAAAACAGCTGGTCGGGCTGCGCGTATTTCGCCCCCCAATAAGCGCGCACGCGATTGAGAAAATCGGTGTTAAAGAAGCAATCCTCCACCTCCGGGTAGAGCGCCACACCGGCTTCGGCGAAAAAGCCACGAAAAACCGGATTGAGAAACATATCCCACGTAGGTTTGAGGCCTTCGGGCAACATTCCCGACGTCGTGGCGATAACTTCCTCCGGCGATTTGAAATATTGCGACAACAGCAGCGTCCAGGGTCCATTGTC
>CAMLJR010000181.1 GCA_946480345.1 uncultured Spongiibacteraceae bacterium | reverse complement strand
ACGCCGTGGGGCGGTGGCGTGGTGCAAACGCTGCTCGCAAAGGATCTGCATATCGCCGCCGACGGCACTTTCGAATTATTCGCGGCCCCTGAAAAGCCCGCGAATATGCCTGCGGGAAGCAATTGGATTCGCACGTCGCCGAATACATTTCGCATTACCTTCCGGCAGTTTTTTGCCGATTGGGAAAACGAGCAACCGATGCGTGCGCACATCGAACGTATTTCAGGCGATGCTGAACCACCGCAGTTGAGTGCGCAGAAACTCAGCCGCGGTTTACACGATGCGGTGCGCTGGATTCACGATTCGGTGAATTACTGGGCCGATATGCTCGAAATGTGGAAGGCGCGTCCCAACGAATTTTTATCGTATCGTCAGCTCGACGATAATCCGCTCGATGTCACACCGGGCGGTGAGCCGTTGATTGCGTATTGGCAACTGCCGAAAGACGAAACGTTGATCGTGCGAGTGCGGCCGCCGCAAGCGCAGTATTGGGCCGTGGAGTTTGGTAATTATTGGTGGGAAACGATGGATTATCGCTATCGTCTCAGCAATACCAATTGTCATTATGCGCAGCTCGAAGATAACGGCGAATTGATTGTCGTTATTTCGCACGAAGATCCGGGTGTGCCGAATTGGCTCGATCCATCCGGATTTGCCGAAGGCTATATCTGTTTTCGCTGGATCGGTGCGACGGATTATCCGACGCCGCGCGGAACACAAGTCAAACGCAAGGATTTATTCGAACATTTGCCGACAACTATAAAACGCTTTACACCGGAGCAGCGTCGCGAACAACTCGCCGCGCGGCGGCGCGGCGTGATCAACCGTTTTGGCACGTGAAGATTCATCGATCTCTCATCGATGTTCGATTAACAAATGGTTAGTTACTGCTTAAAAACTCGAGCCTTCTGATAAGATCGGTCGTTCCAAAATCCGCGTGCTGACAACGATGCGGTTTATCTATAGACGAGGAAGTGGTCATGACAGAATTTACTAATAAATATGGTCCATGGGCATTGGTGGCAGGCGGTGCGCAAGGCATTGGTGAAGCATATTCCCGCTATGCGGCCGAACACGGTCTGAATGTTATTGTTCTCGATAAAGATCAATCGGCGCTGGATAAAATAACCGCCGATTTAACGAAAGCGCATGGTGTCGAGTGCCTGGCGGTTAAAGTCGATTTAAGTGCGCCCGATATGCTGGAGCAGGTTGTGGCGGCAGTCGGCAAGCGCGAAGTCGGTTTGATGGTTTACAACGCGGGCATCGCCGACGTCGGTCCATTCTTCAAGCCCAATACGGGTCTCGATTTCGAAAAAATGAAGATCGCGGTAAATGTTACCGGTCCTCTGCTGCTTACCTATCATTTCGCCAAACCCATGCTCGCGCGCCAGGCCGGTGGCATTGTGTTGATGTCATCGGGCGCAGGCTTAAAAGGTGCGCCTTATTACGCGCATTATTCCGCGACCAAAGCGTATGACATCGCTCTGGGCCAAGCTTTATGGGGCGAATTCAAACCGTATAACGTCGATGTGCTGGCGGTTGCCGCAGGCATGACATTGTCGACAGCGGCGGAAGGTTTTAAGCATCTCGATACCACGCATTTCCAGACGCCGAAACAATTGGTCGATGAGGCGATGGAAGCACTGGGTAAACAACCGATGATCGTTTCCGAAGCCAACCATCGGGCCAGCCATGAACAGTCGAGATCGCTGCCGGATGAAGTGATCATCAATTATTTAGCGGATCACGCGATCAATAATTTCCTCGGCGGTAAACCGCCCAAGCAGGCGATTTAATCGCAATGGCGCATTTGCAACAGCTGATGCGCCATTTTCCTTCTTTCAATCTAATTATTTATTGCCCGGATATTTTTTCATTTTGATAAACGGGTGAAACGCAAGCTCAATACCTTCCTGAATATTGTCGTCGTTATCGAGTAAATGTTTGCGTCGCACGAATACGGCTCTGTCCTTGGTGTTGATTTGCTGCAGTACATCGAGCCCGCCACGTCCCGTGAAAAGACCTTCCATATCGGTCGAGTAAATGGTCACGATCAGCGTCGCAGCCTTCACCGATTGGTTCCAGTTGAAATCGTAAGGCACTCCATCCGCGCCAGCACTTGCGAGGCTCGGTTTGCGGCGCACGCCATCCCACATCGCCAAATGATCCAGGCCGGCATCGTGTGAGGTATCGCGCTCAATGACGTCGGTGAATACGATCGCATCGATGTCGGTGGTTTCTTTCAGCGTTTTCATCGCGGTGACCATCACCGCTTGCCAAGTGCGCGTGTCGACTTTGCCCGTGGTCGGGTCGTAAATATCGCCGTAGGTGCGAATCGCCTGATTCCATGCATTTTCGAATTGATAGCTCGGCGCAATCTGGTAGCCGTGCTCCTGCAAATACGTTTTCACCATTTCGTCGATATGCACAGCGGCTTTTTGCAGATGGTAGCGCGTCGGTTCTCCGCTGATGTTCGCGCTGGCGATGACAAGTTTTTTCGGCGGTTTTTGCTGTAGCAGATCGTTGCGAATATCGTATTTGGCAACCGTGGGATTGTAGTCGCCTGCGCTGCTGCATGCGGTCAGCCATGCGATCGATAGCAGCAGCAAAGCATTTCGAATAAATGAAGAACGTGCAGCGTGCTGAAAAAACATGGTTTTGATCCGACGGATTGATAATGCGGGTCATTCTAGCAAACGGCATTTTGCGGTTGAAAGTTAATAACCTTGTCGGCGAAAAACGCCACCACGTATTTCATGCGTCAGGATTAAAAATCCTTGAGTGCGGTGAAGTGAAGAGGGCGCTTCAGCGATACCACCTGAAGCGCCGTCATCATCGGAGAGGTTTCTCAGAACTCAACGGTTGCCGAAAGCAGCAGCGTCCTTGGATCACCGATGCGAGTGCCGTTAAAGCCGTTCCAGTAATGTTTATTGGTCAGATTTTGAAGATCTAGGCGCAGTGTGGTTAATAGTCCGCCGACATCGACTATGTAGCGCGCGCCAACGTCATACAAGGTGTAGGCGGGTACCTTGTCGGTATTGAGCAGGTCACCATAGCTGGAGCCTGTGTAGATCGCCGCTGCCGACAAACTCAGGTTGCGCAATTGCGGTACGTTGTATTCCGCGCGCAGTTTGTAGAGCTGCTCGGCAACATCCGCAGGCTCTTTACCTTCAAGCCGCGTATCCTGCTTTTGCTCTTTGACTTCCGCATCGAGCCAGGTGAAACCGCCGAGCAGGCTGAGATTTTCGGTGAGCATGCCGATCGCGGTGAACTCGATTCCCTGATGCACCTGTTTACCGTCTTGTACGAAGCGTGGCGATTGCGGGTTGGTTACGTCGTAGTACTGCAAACCCTTTTCAATTCGAAACAGCGCAGAGCTTAGTGCCAAACCACCGAGCGTTGTCTTTGCGCCAATTTCGATCTGCTCGCTCGTGAGCGGCTCAAAAACCTCGCCTTCATTTGCTACCGGCGAACCATTGTATTCCGCTGCTGCCCTTCCGCCGGTTTCGAGTGCTTCGATGTAACTGACATACGTCGTGAGATTTTCGACCGGTTTATACAGCACCGACACCGAAGGCGTGGTGGCGGACTTATCGTAGCCGGCTCCCGTTTTTTCTTTGATCGTGGTGCGCGCAGCGCCCAATAGTGCAGACCACTGATCGTTGAATGTGAGGTCATCGCCAACAACCAGGCTGCGATATTCATTGTGACTGCTGAGATTTTTGTCGCCGCGGTCTATGGCAACGATGTTGTCGGGTCGCGAAATTATCGTTGGTGACGACAATGGAAGACCGATCAGATCGATCGCTGCTTGTTGCGGCCCGCTCATCCGATATTGCCGGGAATTGCTGTGCTGCACTCCGGCGGTGAGTTTGTGTTGAATGCTGCTCGTATCGAAAGCAAAGTCTGCGTATATGGCGGCGCCCTTGTCGCGCTGCTGGCTTAGCAATCGATCGACTCCCGGCGCATATACACCGGTAATCGATTGGTTGTAAGTGTTAGCGGAAGTCAGGGTATTGCTGACGCTTTCAGATCCTCGTGTGCCACGGTTATCGACATAGGCCGCGCGAACTCCCACACGGTCGCTGACTTCCCATTTCATCTTGATGCCGTAGCGGTTGTAGTCGTACCAGCGATTGGTCCAGGGCTGCCCCCATGAAATATCGTTATCGATTTTATTGGCGGACGGTCTTTTCACACCGTTGGCGAAATACCAGTAAGCCTGTGAACCGTTGACGTCATAGGTGTACTCCATGCCGTTTAACTGCACCCAGAAGTTTTCAAACAGATAGCCGTCGAGTGCCACGCTGTAGAACGTTTTCTCGATCTCCTGTCGCTCGATTGCTGTATCGCCACCTTGTTCGACAAGATTCACCCGGTAGCCAAAACGGCCATCGGTATCGAATTTGCCACCAAAATCGCCGTGTACGTACCAGCTTTCATTGCCGAGGCTGCTGACGGTAACTTGATTGAGACGTTCGTCGGTGGATTGCTTGGTCACGTAATTGACGACGCCGCCTACGTTGTTTGCGCCATACAGAAAACCCGAGAGACCATTCAATATCTCGATTTGCGACGTGTCTTCCATGGTGGCGGTGTGGTTGTACTGATCGTCGGGAACACCATCGCGATACGACCGTTGCACCGAAAAACCGCGCATCATGATGCGCGGCTGGTTGTTCTCATGCTGCGGTCGAACCAATTGCGTCGTGGGATTGACGCGATACACCTGATCCGGCGCGGTGGCTTGCAGGTTTTTGATCAATTCTTCCGAAAACACATTGATGGAGTAGGGGGTGTCTTGCAGGCTGCGCCCCTGCCATGGGCCTGCGGCAGAAACGCTTTCGCTTCGATAACCCTGTTCAGCGGAACCGCTAGGTGCCTTTGCTTTCACGTTAACGGCCCGTAAAACATTTTCTTCCTGCGATTGCGGATCAGCCGCCGCAATCAGCGAG
>CAMLJR010000180.1 GCA_946480345.1 uncultured Spongiibacteraceae bacterium | reverse complement strand
TATCCGGCCATTCGATCCACGAAAACACTACGGTTTCATCCTCTTTAGCCTGCACTGCGCGACGAAAATCAGTCATCTTGCCGTCAGGTACATCATCACCCCAGCATTCAAGGGCGCGCGTAGCGCCGAGATCCATGAATACGCTGTCACCCATATTGGCATGCGTAATGAATTTTTCTTTATTAGCGGTGGGAACTGCCAGTACAAAACCTTCGACGTAAGTCATTGTTACTCTCCTTTAGTGGTGTGAGTTGCAATGATTAGTCGTTTATGACGATAAAAATTCGACAACGAAGGAAAAATAAGACAATAAAAAACCCGGCACAGGGCCGGGCTTTTTATTTATGGCGGAGAGTGAGGGAGTCGAACCCTCGATCAGGCTTTTGACCCGATACTCCCTTAGCAGGGGAGCGCCTTCGGCCACTCGGCCAACTCTCCGGAAACTGTTGTGCTATACGTGCCGCTCGCAGTTACGCCGCACGCTGTTTCGAGCGCGCGGCATATTACCACAGGCGAATTCGAATTACAGTTGAGAAGTCAGGGGAAAATTATCATTGCAGTGAATTGCCTTCCTGCTTTTCGCGTTGAATCCGTTGATAGATTTCTTCGCGATGCACTGCAACTTCTTTTGGTGCATTAACCCCGAGTCTAACTTGATTACCTTTTACACCGAGCACCGTCACGGTAACTTCATCGCCGACGACTAACGTCTCGCCGATCCTTCGCGTCAGTATAAGCATGGCCTTCTCCTCTGACCTGCGCTCAGCGGATTGCCGGGCGCAGTTACATCTCATACCACAACACAACGCCAATCGACGTCGCGCATCCTGCCGGCTTGTATTAACCGCTCTTACTGAGCGGTCGACCGATCTAATTCAAATTCTGAATGGAGCGAGCGCACAGCAAGCTCCATGTATTTTTCGTCGATAACAACGGAGATTTTAATTTCCGAGGTGGTGATCATCTGGATATTGATCGAATCGTCGGCGAGCGTTTTAAACATTCTGCTCGCGACGCCAGCATGCGAACGCATACCGACACCGACCAGCGATACCTTACAAATCTTCGCGTCGGTTTTGACTTCACGGGCACCGAGTTTGTTCGCCGTCTCGCGCAAAATAGTTTCGGCTTTCGCCAAATCGTTACGATGCACGGTGAAAGTGAAATCGGTGGTGTTGTCCTGTCCGACGTTCTGCACGATCACATCGACTTCGATATTAGCGGCGCCAATCGGACCGAGAATTTGGAATGCCACACCCGGCGTATCGGGTACACCGACGATGGTGAGCTTGGCTTCATCGCGATTGAATGCGATACCGGAAATAACGGGGTTTTCCATGGTGGAACTGTCCTCGAGAGTAATCAGAGTGCCGGGGCCATCTTGAAAGCTGTGTAAAACGCGAAGCGGAACGTTGTATTTACCCGCAAATTCAACCGAGCGAATTTGCAATACCTTCGATCCGAGACTGGCCATCTCGAGCATTTCTTCAAATGTGATCTTGTCGAGCCGACGCGCGGTTTCGACTACGCGCGGATCGGTGGTGTAAACGCCATCGACATCGGTATAAATCTGACACTCGTCGGCCTTTAATGCAGCAGCAAGCGCAACACCGGTGGTATCCGAACCGCCGCGCCCGAGCGTGGTGATATTGCCGTTGTCGTCGATTCCTTGAAAACCGGCGACGACGACAATGCAGCCGCGCGCGAGATCATTGCGAATATTTTCGTCGTCAATCGATTGAATGCGGGCTTTGGTAAACGAATCATCGGTGACGATTCGAACTTGACCGCCGGTATAGGACTTCGCGGCGTAACCCAACTTATGCAGTGCCATGCAGAGCAGTGCAATCGTGACCTGCTCACCCGTCGACACAAGCACATCGAGTTCGCGCGGCGTCGGTTGGTCCTGAATATCTTTCGCCAATGCGATCAGGCGATTGGTTTCGCCGCTCATCGCCGAGACCACCACGACCAAATCGTGGCCCTGATCGCGAAAGCGAGCGACTTTAGCGGCCACCTGCTGAATGCGCTCGACCGAGCCCACCGATGTGCCACCGAATTTCTGAACGATTAAAGCCATTCTTTTCTCAATGTCCGCGCAAAAGTGTATCGATGTCCGTGCAAAAAAGACCGGGAATTAAACAACAATTCCCCTCGAATTAAAACCTTACAAAAAATCAGGAACCCGCGACGTATTGTTCCGCCAGTGCCAATGCCTGCGGCACAGCTGCTGGGTTAGTGCCTCCGCCCTGGGCCATATCGGGACGACCGCCGCCCTTCCCACCGACTGCCGCAGCTGCGCGTGAAAGCAATTCACCAGCTTTAAACCGCGCCGTCAGATCCTGCGTCACGCCCGCAGCGAGCATGACTTTTTCGCCATCGACAGCGGCGAGTAGAACGACGGCGGAACCGAGTTTGTTTTTTACCTGATCGAGCGTATCGCGCAGCGTTTTCGCGTCCGCGCCCGGCAATAACGCCGCCAGCACTTTCACGCCGTTAATTTCTTTCGCCTGCGAGACCAAATCGCCGCCCGCCGCGCTCGCCAACTTGCCTTTCAGCGTAGCGACTTCTTTTTCGAGAGATTTAACGCCGTCGAGAATTTGCGCGACGCGCTGCGGTGCCTCATCCGGCGACGATTTGAGGGCGCCGGCAATATCGCCGAGCAACGCTTCGTGACGATGCACTAACGCCAGCGCGCCCAGACCTGTCGTCGCTTCGATGCGACGCACGCCCGCAGCGACACCACTTTCTGCGGTGATCTTAAATAATCCGATATCGCCGGTGCTGGTGACATGCGTTCCACCGCAGAGCTCGCGCGACGAACCAATATCGAGCACGCGCACCGCATCGCCGTATTTCTCACCGAACAACATCATCGCACCAGTTTTCTGTGCGTCGTCGATCGACATCACGCGCGCCTGAGTCGGCGCGTTAGAAAGAATTTCGCGATTGACGATAAATTCGATATTGCGGACTTCCTCGCGCGTGACCGGCGCGTTATGCGCGAAATCGAAACGCGTTTTATCGGCATCGACGAGAGAACCCTTCTGCTGCACATGCTCGCCTAACACTTCGCGCAATGCTTTATGCAGCAAGTGGGTCGCCGAGTGATTGCGTACCGTTGCCGCGCGGCGCTCACCGTTAACGCGCGCCGTGATGCGGTCGCCGACACGCAGCGAACCCGCGCGCATCGTGCCGTGGTGACCGAATACATCCGCCTGAATTTTTTGCGTGTCCTCAACCGCGAACAACGTCGTGCACACATTGCCGGCGATCAATTCGCCGCTGTCGCCGACCTGACCGCCCGATTCCGCATAGAACGGCGTGTTATCAAGCACAACCACACCCTGCTCGCCATCGCGTAATTCCTGCACTGGCGCGCCGTCGCGATACAACGCGGTAATCGTCGCATCGGCGATTTCCAGCTTTTCGTAACCGTGGAATGTCGTCGGCGCGCCGCTGTACTCAAGCGCAGCCGCCATTTTGAATTTGCCGGCCGCGCGCGCTTGCTCGCGCTGACGGGCCATCGCGGTATCGAAGGCATCGACATCGACCTTAACATCGCGCTCGCGACAAACGTCGGCGGTCAGATCGAGCGGAAAGCCGTAGGTGTCGTGCAATTTGAAGGCGATATCACCATCGAGCATGTCGGCTTTTTTATTCGCCAGATCGGCGAGCGCCGCGTCGAGAATATTCATTCCATTCTCGATCGTTTCGAAGAAGCGTTCTTCCTCCTGACGCAGCACATCCTGAATGCGTTGCAGCGCCTCATTCAACTGCGGATACGCACTGCCCATTTCCGCCGCGAGATCGGGCACGAGCTTGTAGAAAAATGCATTGCGCGCGCCGAGTTTGTAACCGTGGCGAATCGCGCGGCGAATGATGCGACGCAATACATAACCGCGACCTTCATTGCCCGGAATCACGCCATCGGCGATCAGGAACGAGCACGCACGAATGTGGTCGGCGATGACTTTCAGCGACGGGCTGTTTAAATCGGCGGTGTTGGTTTCGCGCGCCGCCGCTTTGATTAATTTCTGGAATAGATCGATTTCATAGTTCGAATGCACGTGCTGCAACACGGCGGAAATGCGTTCCAGGCCCATGCCGGTATCGACGCTCGGCTTCGGCAGTTTGTGCATCGTGCCCTGTTCATCGCGATTGAACTGCATGAACACGTTGTTCCAGATTTCGATATAGCGATCGCCGTCTTCTTCCGGTGAACCGGGCGGGCCACCCCAGATATCGGCGCCGTGATCGTAAAAAATTTCGGTGCACGGGCCGCAGGGGCCGGTGTCGCCCATCATCCAGAAATTGTCCGAGGCGAAGCGCGCGCCTTTGTTGTCGCCGATGCGAATGATGCGCTCGGCCGGCACCCCGACTTCCTTATTCCAGATGTCGTATGCCTCGTCGTCCTCGGCGTAAACAGTGACCCATAATTTTTCGACCGGCAGAGCGAGCCAGGCTTGCGAGGTCAGAAATTCCCAGGCGAACAGAATCGCATCGCGCTTGAAGTAATCGCCGAAACTGAAATTGCCGAGCATTTCGAAAAAAGTGTGATGGCGCGCGGTGTAGCCGACGTTTTCCAGATCGTTATGTTTGCCGCCGGCGCGCACGCATTTCTGCGATGTTGTCGCACGCGTGTACGGGCGCTTATCGAAGCCGAGGAACACGTCCTTGAACTGGTTCATGCCGGCGTTGGTGAACAGCAACGTGGGATCGTCATGCGGTACCAGCGAAGAACTGGCGACACGGGTATGCCCTTTGCTCTCGAAAAAACTCAGGAAGGCTTCGCGGATATCGGCGGCGCTTTTCACGTTGGAGATTCACCTGCTGTGACGGCGCATGGCGCCGGCGAGACGAAAAATAACGGCAGCCGCACGGCTGCCCCAAAAATAAGGCGTGCAGTATAGCGAAGCGGTGGAAAATTCCGAACAACAACAATCATCTGGCGATCATCGCGA
>CAMLJR010000179.1 GCA_946480345.1 uncultured Spongiibacteraceae bacterium | reverse complement strand
ACTCGCGACCTCAACCTTGGCAAGGTTGCGCTCTACCAACTGAGCTATTCCCGCGGATTTCATTTCCCGATTCGTTAGTTATCTTCGAATTACGGGAAGGCGCCCATTGTATTGCCTGAACTTTTAGAGTCAAGCCGTTTTACCGAAAACGTTCTATCTCTCAAAGTGTTGCGCAAATTTTCTAGAACTTCATCTCGGGCCAGGCGGCGCGCAGATAAATCATCATCGACCACAACGTCAGGATCGCGGCGGTATATAGCAATATCGAGCAAATCGTCTGCAACCACAGCGGGCTGACCGGCGAAATCAGCAGAAAACCGGTGATCGCCACCATCTGGAAAACGGTTTTGATTTTGCCGACATACGACACCGCGACGCTGGTGCGCTTGCCCACCTCGGCCATCCATTCGCGCAATGCGGAAATGACGATCTCGCGACCGATGATCACCATCGCCGGCAGGCTGAACCACCATGCGTGGTAATGCTCAACGAGCAGCACCAGCGCGAACGCGACCATTAACTTATCGGCGACGGGATCGAGAAATGCGCCGAACGGCGTGCTTTGATTCAAGCGCCGCGCGAGATAACCATCGAGCCAATCGGTAGCACCGGCGAGCGCGAACACAATGGCGCTGGCGAGGTAACTCCATTCGTAGGGCATGTAAAACAACAGCACAAACACCGGTATCAGAACGATACGCAGCAGCGTCAACGCGTTGGGGATATTAATTGAACGCAATGATCAGACTCCGGAGGTTTGCGTCATCATAACCGCGGCTTAATGGCTCTAACAGGTCTTATTCCGCGTGCAGTACACCGTAAATTTGTTCCGCCATTTTGCCGCTGATACCCGGCACGCGACACAGCTCGTCCAGAGTCGCGGTCTGCACGCCCTGAATGCCGCCGAAATATCGCAATAATTCGCGCCGACGTTTCGGGCCGATGCCCGGGATTTCTTCGAGTGTCGATTGCCGCCGCGTTTTATCGCGACGCATTTTGTGGCCGGTGACGGCGAAGCGATGCGCTTCGTCGCGAATGTGCTGTATCAGATGCAATGCGGTGGAATCGCGCGGCAATGTCATTTCGGTGCCGGTGTCGGCGCGAATCAATACTTCCATGCCGGCTTTGCGCTCGACGCCTTTGGCGACGCCGATGATCAGCACTTCGTCGATCTGCATTTCCTGCAGCACTTGCACCGCTTGCGTCACCTGCCCTTTGCCGCCGTCGATGAACAGAATGTCGGGCATTTTGCCTTCGCCGCGTTTCAAGCGCGCATAACGGCGCGACAACGCCTGTTGCATCGCCGCGTAATCGTCGCCGCCTGTAATGCCTTCGATATTGAATTTGCGGTAATCGCTTTTCAGCGGGCCGTTGGTATCGAACACCACGCACGATGCAACAGTCGCTTCGCCGTGGCTGTGGCTGATGTCGAAACATTCGAGCCGCTGCGGCATTTCTTCGAGATGCAACGCGGCCTGCAACGCTTCGAAGCGCTGGTATTGCGTTTGTTTATTCGCGATGCGGCTCTGCAAATTCTGTTGTGCAGTGAGCAACGCAAGCTGCACCCATTTCGCCCGATTGCCGCGCGGGTTATGCGTGATATGCACTTTGCGACCGCGTGCAATGCCGATCGCCTGTTCGAGTGCTTCGGCATCGGCTAACGCTGCGTTCACCAACAATTCGCTCGGAATATCGTGCGCGCCGAGGCCGCCGAGATAGTGCTGCACGATGAAGGCTTCGAGCACGTCGGCAACGTCTTCGTCGAGATGGCAGCTCGGGAAATAACTGCGGCTGCCGAGGATGCGGCCATCGCGCACGTACAGCAATTGCACGCATGCGAGGCCGGCCTGCATTTCGCAGCCGATGATATCGAGATCGCCGCTTTCGCCTTCGATGTATTGCCGCGCCTGCAACTGTTGCAGCATCTGCAATTGATCGCGCAGCGTTGCGGCTTTTTCGAAATCGAGCGCGGCGGCTGCGTGCTCCATTTGATCGGCCAGTTCGCGCAATAGATCGCCACTGTGGCCGCCGAGAAACATTTCGGTGTGGCGCACGTCTTCGGCATATTGCTCCGGCGTCACTTCACCAACGCACGGCGCGGTGCAGCGCCCGATTTGATGTTGCAGACAAGGCCGCGCGCGATTGCGAAAGAAACTGTCTTCGCATTGGCGCACCTTGAAGACTTTCTGCAAAAAATTGAGGCTGTCGCGCACCGCGCCCGCGCTGGGATATGGGCCGAAGTAACGCCCTGCTTTCGATTTCGCGCCGCGATGAAACGACAGGCGCGGGAATTCCTGATCGGAGGCAAGATAGATGTACGGATACGATTTGTCGTCGCGCAGCAGAATGTTGTACGGCGGCGCGTATTGCTTGATCAGGTTGTGTTCGAGCAGCAGCGCTTCGACTTCGGTGTTGGTCACGGTCACTTGAATCTGCCGCACCCGCGCCGTCATCGCCGCCGTCTTTGCGGCAATTCCGCTGCTACGAAAATAACTGCTGAGCCGCTTCTTCAGGTCCTTCGCTTTCCCGACATATAGCACCGCACCGCTGGCATCGAGCATCTGATAGATGCCGGGCTTGTGCGTCACGGTTTTGAGAAACGTCTGGTGATCGAATACGTCGGCAGCCACGGTCGCGAAAACAGTTGGTGGAGGAATAAACGGTCTAATGAATAGAAACAGGTTGGCGAAAAGCGGGCGTCAGGTTACACGATTGGAGCGCTAGTTTCAGTCTCGCCGAAGTGCTGCCCGTCTCTGTTTACCGGCGCATCCAGCGCTTTAAATAATAATGATTATCATTTGTTTCTTTTATATCAACTCAGTAAAATCCCGCCGCCAATGCATAAGCGTTACCGAAAGCGCGAATAGCGGAGTGATTTGCGAATGAACAAGATCAGCCTGAACATCGTCGCGACGATGGTTGCCACCAGCATCAGCGCTGCTTGCGCCGCCCAGCAAGCCGAAGTCGATGAGGTCATTGTGACGAGCAGTCGAGCGCCGGAAAGTCTCGATGAAGTCCCCGCCTCCGTTTCGGTAATCACCAGCGAAACGCTGCATCAGGACATGCAGCTGACTACCGAACTGCAGAACATCCTCTCGACTCGCGTTCCCGGTATGGCCCCCGCCACCGGCAGCTCAAGCAACTTCGGCGTGACGTTGCGCGGCCGGCAGGCGTTAGTTCTCATCGACGGCGTTCCGCAATCGACACCATTGCGCAATGGCCAGCTCGATCAGCGCAGCATCGATCCCGCTGCGCTCGAACGCATAGAAGTGGTGAAAGGTGCGACTTCGATCTACGGCAACGGCGCATCGGGCGGCATCATCAACTACATCACGCGGCGCCCGCCCAGCGAAGACGGCATCGGCGGCGAAGTACAGACCAGCGCGCGCTTTTCGCTCATCGATACCTCGGACAGCCTGGGTGCGCGCACTGCCGCGCTGGTCAGCGGCCGCTCGGAAAAGATCGGTTATGTCATCAACGTGGCGGCGGAAAATCGCGGTGTCGATCGCGATGCCGATGGCGATATTCCGGGCAATTCGTTGTACGGCCTGTCCGATGTCGATACACGCAACTTCTTCGGCAAACTGGCTTACGACTTCGATGCCGAAAAAGCCTTGCAACTCACTTATACGTATTACGACTCGCAACAGAAGAGCGATCTTGTCGATGTAGTCGGCGACGTCAACACCCGTACTAAAACCTATGCCGTGCATTCGGATTCGGGCACGCCGGGCGTACCGCAGGGAGCCGATGGCAACCATAGCGCGGTGCTGCAATACCGCGACACCCAGCTGTTCACGAATACCGGTTTGGTGATGGATGTTTACTGGCAGGAAACCCGAAATGTTTTCTTTTGGTCCACCAATTTTGCGAATCCCGCTGAAGGTTACAGCGGCGGCAACTCCATTATCGAATCGGAAAAACGGGGGGTGCGCGCCAACTTCGATACCGCTTTCGACTGGAAGGGAATCGATATGACGTTCATTTACGGGCTCGATGTGCTGGAGGACATCACGTCGCAACCGTTGGCCGATGGTCGTACCTGGGTTCCCGACATGGATATGACCAATATGGCGGGCTACCTGCAAGGCAAATGGAGCGTCGCGAACTGGATATTCAAGGCAGGATTGCGCCGCGAGCTTATCGACGTCGAGGTACCCGATTACACCACGTTGCGTCAGTGCAATAGCAGCGGACTCTGTGTCGGCGGCAATCCGGTCGAGGGTGGCGAACTCGATTATGCGAACACCACGTACAACGCCGGCTTGCGCTACAACCTGCACGAAACCTTTCAGCCCTTTGTCAGCTATTCGGAGGGCTTCGATGTCTCCGATCTGGGCGTGTTATTGCGCGCGGCGACCGTTCCGAATCTGAGCCAGGTGGAAACCGAGGCGGCCATCGTCGAGCATTGGGAAGCCGGATTCAGCGGGCAGGTCGGCGAATTCAACTACGAGTTCGCGCTGTACCGCAGCGACTCCGAACTCAGCACGCAAACAGTGGAATCGCCGCCCGGCAGTGGCTTCTACGCGCCGGCCCGGGCGCCAGAACGGATCGAAGGCTACGAGCTGTCGCTGGGTTATCGTTTCAACGAAGCGCTGGACGGTGGTGTCACGTATAGCTACGTCGAAGGTGAAAACCCGGATACGGGCGCTTATCTCGATGCACGCAGAATCAGCCCGCCCAAGTTCACCGCGTGGCTGGATTGGGAGCCGACGGCGGCAACGCGGCTGTCTATCAACTATCTGCACGTCGACAATCGGTCTCGTTTCGAACGCATCAATGGCCGCTACACCGGCGCCGAAGCACCGGTGCACGCCTACGACGTAGTGAATCTGAGTGGGAGTTATCGATACGCCGCGTGGGAGTTCACCGCGGGGATCGAGAACCTGCTGAATGAGGACTATTACACCGCACGAGCGCAGGCGTTCACCTACGCGGGGTATAACTCCAAAGCCATCGGCCGCACCGCCGTGCTGGGCGCGACCTATAGGTT
>CAMLJR010000178.1 GCA_946480345.1 uncultured Spongiibacteraceae bacterium | reverse complement strand
AGCGGCTGAACCGATGCGGCATCGACTTGCGCGCTCTCGCGGAGCAGCGTTTGCGGTTGGCTGGGTGGCGTCATGGTGGCATTCCCTCGTGCATTTCCGTCATTCCCGCAGGCGGGAACAAGGCTGGATAACAGATGAGGAAGTGCCGGGCGTCATCAATGTCAAAGAAGCAAACACGATGCGAGACAGAAGGAGCGGAGAAGAAATGAATACGCTCCAACTTGTTCCCTACGCCGGCACTACCCGGATCAGGTTCAACGGGATTCGCTTTCGCGATCTCAGCCTTTCGTTACCGTTTTCACGGCAACCGGGCACCCCGACAAGATGGGAGGGAGTCTACGGACTGACGCCCTGAATGGCAACGCGGCAATCTATGACTAACAATCTATTGCGAACAATCCATCATTAATCACCCGCCGAGCTTTAGCGCAGCAGTTGCAGCAGCGCGAACATCACCAGCCAGGCGATGGCGCTGCGGGCGACCAACGCGTCCAGTTCCAACAACTCCAGCGCGGCCCGCTGTTCGAACAACGGGCTGTCGGTGCGGGTCGTTGCACTGTCGAGCGCCTCGTCGGCGTATGCGGTGACGAGATCGGGAACGGGCGTGAAGCCGGCCAGCCGTTCGCGCCACACCGCGAAGCAGCCGGCGAAATTACCGGTGACCGCGAAGGCCAGCCCAAGCAGGCGCACCGGCAGCCATTCGATCCACATCAACCATCGGCGGCTGATTTGACGATCTTCATCGGTACTGTGTTGTACGAGAACCAGCTGCAACAGGCGATAGAACAGCGCCGCCCATGGCCCTAAAAAATAGAACCAAAATATCACCGCAAACCAGCGCTCGAACGCCAGGTACAACAGCCCGCGCCGCACCTGCGCGTGTAAATCGGCGGCGGAAACGATGCGCGCCTGCGGATCGAAGTTAAACAGAGGCACCGCTTCCTGATACGCGGCCTCGTAATCCCCGCGCTGCCACGCCGCCAGATAGGCGCCCATCGGCGCGCGATAGTCGCCCCGGCCGATGCTGTACAGCAGCACGAAAACCTCGAGTACAAACAACGGCACTCCCGCCCAGTGCGAGCTCAACAGCAGTTCGAGCACCGCAACGAGCAGGCATGGCAACGCGCAGATCAATAACAACCGCATGGCCGGCGGCAGCGCGCCGAATGCTTCGCGCGTTCGTAACCGCCAGGCAATAAACCATTCGTCGCGCTGCAGTCCAAGCGGCCAATCGATACTGCGGATAGCCGCCCAAACGATAAGAATGACGAGAAATTCCATGCTGTTATCTCTCTGATTCGATGTGTTATCGGGCCTATTGCTGTGCGCGCATCAATGCCTGCCGATAGCGCGCCCAATCGAAGGCAGGGCCAGGATCGGTTTTACGCCCGGGCGCAATATCGCTATGACCGACAATGGCATCGAGCCGCAGCGTCGGGAAGCGTTCGAGCAGCGCCTTCGTAATCGCCGTCAGCTCGCGATATTGCGCATCGGTATACGGCAGCAGATCCGTGCCTTCCAATTCGATGCCGATGCTGAAGTCGTTGCAGTTGTTGCGCTCGCCGAATTGCGATTGCCCGGCGTGCCAGGCGCGATCGAGCAGCGATACGAACTGCGTCACTGCGCCATCGCGTTCGATCAGCAAATGCGATGACACGCGCAGACCCACAAGATCGGCAAAACTCGGATCGGCGCTGCAATCGAGGCAGTTCGCAAACAACGCATCAATATGACCGGTGCCGAACTGTCCAGCCGGCAAACTGATGTTATGTATCACCAGCAGATCGATCGCGCAGTGCGGCGGGCGTTGGTTGAAATTGGGCGACGGGCTATACCGCGCCGGTAGCAGCCAGCCCATGTCATCGATGCGATACATGCAATTTTCCGCATTGCGGTGAAAATCGAAAATGGAGTTTGCCGGACAACGCGTCGCGAACCCCTGCCGATCATACACACGGGTTCGCGACGGTCACAATCTTGAAGCGGACGCCAGAAGGTTAACGAGAGACTTAGTTAGCGGGACGCGCCTTCATATCGCGCAAGTTGCCAATCACCGATTCAAGCGCGCGATCGAACAAGCGGCCTTCGTCTAGCAATGACAACTCGCCACTCTGATAGGCCTTCAGCAAACCATCGCGATGGTTTTCGGCCACCTTCACGCCCGAACGGTTCACGAAAATATATTTGCCGGTCGCGCGAATAATCGCGGCAAGACGACAGCGCAGCACTTTGCCGCCGCTCTGCTGGAATTCGACCCAGTTGCCGACCTGCAAATCATCGATACGCTCCATCGCGCGCTGCTCACGCGAACGCAACAGCTCGATATCCGCTTGCGTAATCTCTTCGGTAGAGAGCTCGCTAGCAAGATCGCTAGTTGGGCTCGGGGAGGTTTGCTCGCCGTTATCGATAGCAGCATGAACCACCTCCTCGCCAAAATGCGCGGCGAGTTCGCGGTCTAGATCCTCGATCGCTCCGGCACTGCCGGCCGCGTCGATGTCGAGTTCGGCAGGCGTCGCCGCTTCGACAACCGATGATTCGACAGCCATATGCGCCTGCGCCGATGGCTGACGCGCATTCAGTATTTCATCGAGCGTCTGCGCTTCACTCAGCGTTTGCACTTCGGCCGCACGAGCCGCCATTTCTGCAGTCGCTTTCAGGGCAGCGGCCTCGGCCATTCCTTCCGCGCTCGGCTTGATTTCGCTCGGCGCGACAAGATCTACCGATGCTTCTTTCTTCAGCCGCAGCAAATGAATTTGCTCAAGCTCGGCGAACAATTGATTGAGATCGAATGGATTGAAACCGATCTTGTTGAGACCCGAGCGCAGATTCTTGAGCAAGGTCGGCAACATGCGGAGCAGCTGCGCACGATCACTGACGTTATCGACCGGGCTCACGCTTTCGAGCAATTCATCGACAGTTTGTACCGCGCGCCGCCAGCTTTCGCTGTCCTGACCTTCTTTCAGGCAGATCAGGAACATCACATTGCTCCAGCCGTCCTCCAGCAATTTGACGACAACGCCGGGCAAGCGCTTGCCCGCGACTTTCTGATTCAGCACATCCTGAACGGTTTTGCGCGCCAGCTCGGATTTTGCGCGGCCGTCTTCGGCATCGACGGTGCGCTGCTCGACCAGCGATGCGCGCCGGCGATCCATTTCGACGAACGCGATGAAATCTTCCAGCGCATTTTGGAAAATCGAAATATCGTCGGAAAACTCGTCGACGATACGCATGACCAGCGCTTCGATTTTTGTATAGAACGGATCGCGCTCGATCGTATTCGGATCGGCCGGCACCCATCCCAGGCTCGCGTTAGCGATTTCGTTCAGCAGTTTGCGCGCCGGATGGCCGCCTTTGCCGAAGAACGATTTATCGAGCATCGCGACTTTCAGAATGGGAATCTGCAGACGGGCGATCAAACCTTTTATCGGTGCGGCGAGATTGCGATCCTCGATGACGAATTGAAACAGCATCGATACGAGGTTGATCGCATCGTCGTCAATCTGGCCAATGCTCACGATTTGGTTCGGCAAGCGCTGCTGCAACACCCGATTGAGCGCCTGCACCACATCGAGTTGCTGCGGCGATACGCCGCGCATGACGGCAGCCTGCTGACGCGCCAGCCATGCAATCTGTTGCTGTTGAATGTCTGCCAACAGCTGCATCAGCGCTTCGCGCGGTAATGCAGGCGCGTAACCCGGAGCCACCAAGCCGGCCCGTTGATCTAATGCATAACCCATATCTGGACGAACCTGCCCCAACAATTGCTGCAAAGAACTAAAGACGTGTTCGGCTTCGCTTTCGTTCTCGCCGAGAAGACCATGATTCGAAAGCGGTGATTTCGACGCGCTCGCGCCGCCTCGCTTCAAGCGCGGCAACACACCCTCTTCAACCAGCAGTTGATTGCCGGCCTCGTACAATTTATCTAACGATTTGACTACGTTGCGATCATAAAGCTTGAACAGCACGAGCTTGGCTTTGATATCCAAATCGAGCGATCGGGTTGCGTCGAGAAAACTCTGGCACAAGCATGCCGGGCCAAAGGGATTGGTTTTTATCGTGACGGGATGCGGCAACATCGCATCGATGCGCGCCGTGAACAGCGCGAGTGTTTCGGCGAATTCTTTTTCGGCTTTCGCGATCATGCCGTCGACGGCAACGATTTCTTCCAGCTCGTCGTGATCGACCAGCGAGAGGTTTGATGCCGAAACCTCATCGACCGCATTGTCGGTAACTTCAGCGGGAGAAATCCCCAGTGCCAGGCAACGGAAGTTTTCGGTGAGATCGCGCGTGACCGCCTGCTCAATACCACGGCGCTTGATGCGGACTTCGCGCATCGATTCGAAATACATGTTTTGTTCGGCGTTGTTGATTGCCCGGTCGGCAAGTTCGAACAATGCATCGTCGGCCTGATCGAACAACGCCTGCACGAATTGCTGCAGCAACGGACGACAACGATCCTGCAGACGCAACAATGGCGCCGCCATGGATTCCATCGCAACACCGTCCTTACCTTTACCCGAGCCACCAGAGCCGGGTTTGATTGGCACTACTTTCGAGCGCGGACCTGACATGACACCCACCGAATTCAATAGCCAGACCTCAACTGGTACGGGCCTGTTGCTATTGAATATATCAGCGCATCCAGGATATTCCGGAACAGATTGCCGGTTCATGAACCGCGTCACATGCGACGGTGCATTGATCGCGTGCGTGCTAACCAGTTGTTATGAGCAATGAAAATAATCTGATTTGCGGAATAAGAATCGCCACCAACGGGCAGTGCTAAACTTGCGCCACGCTCGACCTTAACGCTTCCATATTGATGAATATGAAATGACCAAACCGCAAATCACCGATCAATTACGCGCCGACATTGAACGCAACGTCCGTTGGGCGCTGGAAGAAGACATCGGCAGCGGCGACATCACCGCCGAACTAATCCCCGCCGACAAAATCGCTTCCGCCACGATCATCACTCGCGAAGCAGCGGTGTTATGCGGCCGACCCTGGGTCGACGAAGTATTCCGCCAGCTCGACTCACGCATCGAATTGAACTGGCATGTTAACGACGGCGATTCGATCGAACCGAATCAAACGCTGGTGACATTAAACGGCAATGCCCGCGCC
>CAMLJR010000177.1 GCA_946480345.1 uncultured Spongiibacteraceae bacterium | reverse complement strand
ATAAATGCCGCTTCTTTTTATGGTCAGCTTGTGCAGCCAGGTTGGGCGCCGCCTTCGTCGGTGTTTGCGCCGGTGTGGACAACCTTGTATGCATTGATGGGTATCGCTGCATGGTTGGTTTGGCGCGTTGATGGATTTCGCGCGAATCGTTCCGCACTAACATTTTTTCTGGTGCAGCTTGCGATAAACGCGTTATGGAGTTGGTTGTTCTTTGCGTGGCATTTCGGCGCGTTGGCATTTGCCGATATCGTCGTGCTTTGGTTACTGATTATTGCGACGATTGTTTCATTCTGGCGGGTACGTCCTCTTGCCGGCGCGCTTCTCGTTCCGTACTTGCTATGGGTCAGTTTTGCCGCTGTTCTCAATTTTTCTGTCTGGCAACTTAATCCGCAAGTTCTGGGGTGATGGGTTAGTACTTCACTGCTCTTAACTGGCGATATTGATGATTAGCATCGGCAGTTAAAATCGCATGAGCATGTAGTCGACTGCGTGGAGGAAATAAGATGCCAGCACATCATATCTTCACTACAGAATTCTCTAAGGTATATCCGCTCTACGTTCAAAAGGCTGCGCGTAAGAATCGCACCAAAGAGGAAGTTGACCAAATCATATGCTGGTTGACTGGTTATACCCGTGCAGGATTAACGCAGCAAATCGAGCAACACAGCGATTTCGAAACTTTTTTTGCTCAGGCGCCCGCCATTCATCCAAATAGTTCGCTTATCAAAGGTCTAGTGTGTGGTGTGCGTGTAGAAGAAGTAGACGATCCGCTGATGCAAAAAATACGCTATCTAGACAAATTGATTGATGAATTGGCAAAAGGAAAGCCGATGGAAAAGATTCTGCGGCGATCGTGAATGTAACGACTCCTTTGGAGCAGGAAATACGGCACTGATATCGACGTGGACGAGCACGACAGGAATCGGCGAGATCGAAAAAGTCGTGTTAATAATTATTTAAGTTGCCAATGGCAGGCATAACTTTATATAACGCAGCTTCATTAATTAATTCGTTGGATGTTCGCTGCAATGTCAAATCCGGAGTTGAGAAAACGCCTGCTGTTGATGGGGATATTTCTGATCGTTTTATTCGGCGGCTTATTTGGTTTCGATGTATTCAGAAAAGTGCAGATGGGTAAGGCGTTCGCCGCGTATCAGCCGCCGCCATCGCCCGTCACCGCCGAGCAAGTAAAGGCCGGCGAAATTCCGCGCTCGCTGGAGGCGATCGGCACATTGCAGGCGGTTCAACAGGTGCAGCTTGCGGCGGAAGTCGATGGTCGTATCACCGCTATACATTTCAAGCCGGGCAGCAGCGTGCTCGCGAAACAGCCGTTATTGCAATTGAACGATGCGCCCGAGCAGGGCGATCTGCAGCGGTTGCGCGCGCAGGCGAAGCTCGCTCGAATCAATATCGAACGCTCGCAGCAATTGGTGAAACTCGCGGTTTCGCAGAGTGAGCTCGATGCGCAGCAGGCAACTCTTGCCGAAGTGGAAGGCGATATCGCGCGCACCGAGGCGATCATCGCGCAGAAATTAATTCGTGCGCCGTTTACCGGGCAGGTTGGCGTGCAGCGCGTTCACCTCGGTCAATACGTGCAGCGCGGCGAAACGCTGCTGACGCTGACCGATCTGAAAACGCTGTATCTGAATTTCACCTTGCCTGAACAGCAGCACGGCCAGGTTCGCGTCGGGCAGAGCGTCGAATTCGCTGTCGATGCATTGCCGAAGCAAAAATTCATCGCGAAAGTGATCGCGATCGAACCGCAGATCGGCACCGACACGCGCGCGATGCGCGTGCAGGCACAACTTGAAAATCCGAAAAATGTATTGGCGCCCGGTATGTTCGCGCGCGCGGCATTGCAATTGCCGCCGGAGGCGAACGTATTGAGCGTGCCGGAAACAGCGCTCAATTTCAGTATTCATGGCGATTCGGTGTACGTGCTGAAACCGCAGAAAAAAGATAAGGGCGAGCAGTGGATCGCGATGCGTGCGCTGGTGCATACCGACGGCCGTATCGGTGATCGCGTGATTGTGCGCAGCGGATTGCAAGCAGGCGATCGCATTGTCACCGCCGGTCAGCTGAGATTGTTCGACGGCGCACCGGTGGAAATTGTCAGCAAGGCGACGCTTGATTCCACCAAGCAGCAAAGCCGCGTGGAGTAAACCGCCGTGAAAGCATTTACCGATCTGTTTATCCAGCGGCCGATTCTGGCGCTGGTGATTAATACGCTGATTCTGCTGCTCGGATTGGCGGCGGCGCGCAGTGTGCCGATTCGCGAATTTCCGCTCACCGAAAACGCGACGATCACGATTACCACCAGTTATCCCGGCGGTACCGCCGAGACGATGCAGGGTTTTGTGACCACACCGATTGCGCAGGCAATTTCTACCGCGGCGGGTATCGAATATCTGACGTCATCGTCAATGCCGGGCTCGTCTACGATCAGCGCGCGCTTAAAGCTCAACGCCGATTCCAATCAGGCGATGACCGAGATCATGGCCAAGCTGAACGAGGTGAAATACAAATTGCCGCGCGAGGCATTCGATCCCGTCATCGAAAAAACCACTGGCGATCCGACCGCTATTACTTATGTCGGTTTTTCGAGCGAGGAATTGAGTCTGGCGCAATTGCACGATTACATCGTGCGTGCGGTGCAGCCGGTGATCAGCGCGGTGCCCGGTGTCGCGCAAGCGCTGATGGCGGGCGGCCAACCGCTGGCGATGCGTATCTGGCTCGATCCGCAGCGTATGTCGGCGCGCGGTATTTCCGCAGATCAAATCGCCGATGCGATCCGCCGCAATAATTTTCAATCCGCACCGGGGCAGGTTAAAGGCGCGTTTGTTATCAGCAATATTCGCGCGGATACCGATCTGACCAACGTCGATGAGTTCAAGCAAATGGTGGTGCGCGCCGATGGCGATACGCTGACGCGCCTGGGCGATGTGGCCACCATCGAAATCGGTGCGCAGAATTATCAGCAAGCCGGCCTGATGAACAACAAGCCCGCTATTTATATCGCCGTGTACGCGACGCCCGGCGGTAACCCGCTCGAAATCGTCCGCGATATTCGCGCGAAGCTGCCCGAAATCAAACGCAACGTACCGCCGACGGTGAAAGTATCGATCGATTTCGATGTCGCGAAATTCGTGCAGGCCGCCATCGACGAAGTCACCAAAACGCTGCTCGAAGCGGTCGGCATTGTCGTGTTGTTGATCTTCCTGTTTCTCGCGTCGTTCCGTTCGGTGTTGATTCCGGTGGTGACGATTCCGCTGTCGCTGATCGGTACGGCCGCGCTGATGTACATGATGGGCTTCTCGATCAATCTGCTGACGCTGTTGGCGATGGTGATGGCGATTGGTCTCGTCGTCGACGACGCGATTGTCGTCGTCGAGAACGTGCATCGGCATATGGAGGAAGGGCTGTCGCCGCGCAAGGCGGCATTGATCGGCGCGCGCGAAATTGTCGGCCCCGTTATCGCGATGACGCTGACGCTGGCGGCGGTGTATACGCCGATCGGGATCATGGGCGGATTGACCGGTGCGCTGTTCAAGGAGTTTGCGTTGTCGCTCGCCGGTGCGGTGATCGTATCCGGCGTGATAGCGCTGACCCTGTCGCCGGTGATGTGTTCGCTGCTGCTCAAACGCGAATCGCTGAACAGCCCGTTCGCGCGCCGTGTCGATTCCGCATTTTCACGGCTCGCACACAACTACGCCAAGCGGCTCGAACACTCGTTGCAGTTCCGTCCCGTCACGCTGTTATTGGCCGGCGCCGTCGTAATCAGCTTGTGGTTTTTGTACACCGGTTCGCGCAGCGAGCTGGCCCCGCCCGAGGACAAAGGCACGATTCTGATCAGCGTGAAAGGCCCGCAATCCGCCAATCTCGATTACACCAGTGCGTACATGCATGAGGTGACCGAGGTTATGCATAAGCTGCCCGAAACGACGATGACGTTTGGTATCGTCGGCTCCGAGGGCATCAGCAATGCATTCGGTGGCGCGATCTTCAGCCCGTGGAACGAACGCAAACGCAGCGCTCAGGAAGTCTTGCCGGAATTGCAGGCAGGGTTCGACCGCATCGAAGGGCAGACGGTATTCGCATTCATGCTGCCGGCGTTGCCTGGCTCAACCGGCGGTTTACCCGTGCAGATGGTCATCAACAGCGCGGCGGCGTATCCCGAAGTCTTCGATGCGATGGAAAAGATGAAAGCGGCAGCGCGCGAAAGCGGCATGTTCGTCGTCGTGGATAGCGATCTGGCGTTCAACAACCCGACCACGCGCGTCGTGATCGATCGCGCCAAAGCGAATGCGTTAGGCATCGACATGGAGCAGATCGGTAACACGTTGACGCTGCTGGTCGGCGGCAATTACATCAACCGCTTCAACCTGGAAGGCCGCGCGTACGATGTGATTCTGCAGGTACCGCGCTCGTATCGTTTCAATGCGGAAAACCTTGGGCAATTCCATGTGCCGACGGCGAGCGGCGAACAGATTCCGCTGTCGACGATCGTGCATATCGAAAACACGATTGCGCCGAATGCGCTGACGCAATTCGCGCAGTTGAATTCGGCGACATTGCAGGCGATGCCGGCACCGGGCGTAACGATGGGCGATGCGGTGAAATTTCTCGATGCGAAAGCGAAAGAAATTCTGCCGAGCGGCTTCACTTACGATTGGCTCAGCGATTCTCGTCAATACGTGCAGGAGGGCAATCGGTTGATCACGACATTCGGCATCGCGCTGATCGTGATTTTCATGGTGCTCGCCGCGCAGTTCGATAGCTTGCGCGATCCGCTGATTATTCTGGTCACGGTGCCGCTGTCGATCTTCGGTGCGTTACTGCCGATTTTCCTCGGCTTCGTCACGCTAAATATCTACACGCAAATCGGACTGGTGACGCTGATCGGCCTGATCAGTAAGCATGGCATTCTGATGGTCGATTTCGCGAACAAGATGCAGGTCGAACAGCAGCTCGATAAAGCAGCGGCCATCGTCAAAGCGGCGCAGGTTCGTTTGCGTCCGATTCTGATGACGACGGCTGCGATGGTGGTGGGCCTGGTGCCGCTACTGCTCGCCAGCGGTGCCGGCGCCGATGCGCGTTTCAACATCGGTCTCGTCATCGTTTGCGGCATGTCGATCGGAACGTTATTCACGCTGTTCGTATTACCGGTGTTTTATACATTGCTGGCGCGCGATCACCGCGCGCCGCGCATGTCGGAAGTTACGGCGTCAGCCGAAACGTAAT
>CAMLJR010000176.1 GCA_946480345.1 uncultured Spongiibacteraceae bacterium | reverse complement strand
GGCGCATCGAGCAGGATGCGATCGAAAACTTCGCCATCCCACCAGGTCGGCGGCGCCAGTGCATCGCCAACTCGCAGTGTTGCAGTGAGCTGCAAACGTTGTAGATTCGATTCGACGCGGCGTAGACGTTCGGCAGAAACATCGAGGCCGACCAGTTCGCGTAACGCCGGCTGACGTTCGAGGATATGACCGGTCTTGCCGCCGGGAGCGCAACACGCATCGAGTACGCGCTGACCGGGCTGGGCATTTAGCAGTAACGCCGCGAATTGCGCCGCCTCGTCCTGCACGCTGACGGCACCCGTTGCGAACTCCGGCAGCTTGCTGACATCGCAAGGCTCATCGAGCCGAATTCCATCGCCGCTATAACGGCAGGCTTTAGCGTCGATGTGAGTGCTCGCCAACTGAGCTAGATAATCATCGCGGGACAAGCGCTGTGTATTCACCCGCAGACACATTGGGGGGTAGGCGTTATTCGCGGCAAAGATCGCCGCAGTGTGTTCTGGCCATGCTGCCGTTAACTGCCGCCACAGCCATTCGGGATGCGCATCGCGCGCCGCCGCATCGATCGTCGTCAGCAGGTTTTCATGCTCGCGCTGCAAGCGGCGCAGCACCGCATTGACCATTCCCGCCGCCCAGTTTTTGCCTAGGTGACGCGCGGCTTCGACCGTTGCCGCCAGTGCTGCATGGGGCGGGACGCGGGTGTGCAGCAATTGGTAAGCGCCGACTAACAGCAATTGGGCGATATCGGCGTCGCGGGCTTTGAGCGGCTTTTGCAACAGGGGCTTGATGAGTGCATCGAGCTGCGGTTGCCAGCGCAAACTGCCATAACACAGTTCGCGTAATAGCGAGCGATCGCGCTCGGCGACAGACGGCTCGATGCGGGCGAGTTGGCGTTCCAGCGATTGGCCTTCGCAGATCACGGCGGCGATCACCTGGGCCGCCGCCGCGCGGCAATCAACCATGATCGAAGCGCTGCCCGGCGCTGAATAACTCGGCACGACCATTCAGCAATTCCGCGCAGTTCAGCGGCTTACCGCCCGGCAGTTGCAGCAAAGTGAGTTGCAGCGAGGTGTTGCTGCCGCACGCCACGGTAAACGCTTCGCGTGTGACCTCGACGAGGGTGCCGGGCGCGGCCGCCGTTGAGCCCCCCGGCTGGGCGCGATGAATTTTAATGCGCTCGCCGTGCAGTTCGGCATAAGCCATCGGTGCGGGATTGAACGCGCGAATCAGGCGGTCGAGTTCGATGGCGGGCTTTTGCCAGTCGATCGCCGCTTCGGCTTTATCGATTTTTGCGGCGTAGCAGGTTTGGCTGTCATCTTGAGGCACAGGTTGGGCTGTGTCGTTAGCGAGCGCTTGCAACGTCGAGAGTAATGCGGGCGCTCCGATCGCCGCGAGTCTGTCGTGCAGCGTTGCCGCCGTTTCATCGGCGACAATCGGACAGCGGGCGATCGTCAGCATGGCGCCGGTATCGAGACCGGCGTCCATCTGCATGATGGTGACGCCGGTTTCGCGATCGCCGGCCTGAATCGCGCGCTGGATCGGCGCGGCGCCGCGCCAGCGCGGCAGAATCGATGCGTGGACATTGATGCAACCGAGCCGGGGTGTATCGAGTATCGCTTGCGGCAGAATCAGGCCGTACGCGACCACCACCATCACATCGGCATCGAGAGCCTGCAATTCGGCCTGCGCCTGGTCGTTGCGCAGCGACAGCGGTTGATACACCGGGAGGTTATGCCGCAGCGCCAGTTCTTTCACCGCGCTCGGCGCAAGCTTTTTGCCCCGGCCCGCAGGGCGGTCGGGTTGTGTGTACACCGCAATGACTTCGGCGATGGGTGAATTCAGCAACGCTTCCAAATGCAACGCCGCAAACGGCGGCGTGCCGGCGAAAACAATGCGCAGCGGTCGGTCAATCATGGAGAGGATTCCGATTCAGGCTCGGCGGTGCTGTTTTTCGAGCTTGTGGCGAATGCGGTTGCGCTTCAGCGGGGACAGGTAATCGACGTATAACTTGCCGCGCAGATGGTCGATTTCGTGCTGAATACATACCGCCAGCAGATCGTCGGGTTCGAGTTCGAACGGCTGGCCGTCGCGATCGAGAGCCCGCACTCGAACTCGCGCGGGACGGCACACTGTTTCGTAAAAGCCCGGCACCGACAGACAGCCTTCGTCGTATTCGCGCAGTTCGTCGCCGAGGATTTCGATTTGCGGATTGATGAACGTCAGCGGCTGATTCTTCTCTTCGCTGACATCGATCACGATCACTTGCTTATGCACATCGACCTGCGTTGCGGCGAGGCCGACGCCGGGCGCCTCGTACATCGTTTCGAACATGTCATCGATGAGTCGACGAATAGCGTCATCGACGACTGCGACAGGTTCGGCGACGGTGCGCAGACGTGGATCGGGGAATTCGAGGATGGTCAGTTTCGCCATTTGCGGTTTGTGAAGCATTTCCAGTGTGATTCTAAAAACGGCTGCTAAAGTTATGATCGAAAAAGCAATTACATTGGCTTCATCAGTCCCGGCCGCGCGTTTTTCGCCTGCTATAGTATACAGGTTGCCGTCCGGGAAGCACCCGGCGGATTGCCTCTGGGGCTACTCGTGAGGCGCTTGCCCGGAAAGGATAATGCTATGAAAAAACTGTTAATCGGCGGTTTGATCGCGCTGGCGATGGTCTGTTCCGCCGTAGCCGACGTGCTCGCGCTAAAGCCCGATCATCCCCAAGTTTATGTGGTGAAAAAAGGCGATACGTTGTGGGATATCTCCAACGTGTTTCTGAAAGACCCGTGGCGCTGGCCGCAACTGTGGCGCGTCAATCCGCAGGTTAAGAACCCCCACCTTATCTATCCGGGCGACGAACTCAATCTGGTGTATATCGACGGCAAACCGCAGCTGGTATTGAAGCGCGGTCGCGATGTCAAACTCACGCCCGAGGTACGGGCGACACCGATCGAGCGCGCTATTCCGGCGATTCCTCTGGAGGCCATCAATGCTTTCTTGAATCGCGGACGCATCGTTGAAGTCGGCGTTCTCGAAAAAGCGCCGTACGTGCTGTCGGGTAAAGAGGGCCATATCGTCGGTGGCGCCGGCGATGAGATTTACGGCCGTGGCGAGTTCGATGCCAGTGGCCAAACCAGTTACGGCATCTTCCGCAAGGGCGAAGTATTCGTCGACCCGGACACCGGCGAGACGCTGGGCGTTCAGGCACTGGACATCGGCTTAGCGAAGCTGATCTCGGTCGAAAAAGACGTAGCCACGCTGGCGATGAATCGCTCCACGCAAGAGGTGCGCCGCAGCGATCGTCTACTGCCCGAGGAAGAGCGTGAAATCAATGCGAACTTCTTCCCGAGCGCGCCGGATCAGGATATTCATGGCCGCTTGCTGGCTGTTGAAGGCGGCGTCAGCCAGATCGGTTTCATGAGCGTAGTGGTGATCAGTAAAGGCGCTCGCGAAGGGCTGAAAGATGGCGATCTGCTCGCCATCTACAAAACCGGCGAAACCGTCAAAGATCCGATGACCAACGATCTGGTGAAAACACCGGATTTCCGCGCCGGCCTGCTGATGGTGTTCCGCGTCTTCGATAAGGTCAGCTATGGCTTGGTGTTACGCGCTGAACGCCCGCTTAAAGTGAACGATTCTGTCCGCAATCCATAATCTACATTTCGTTTAACGCCGCAGGGACTGCGGCACCGCTTAGGCGGCAAGGAGTCAGGGATGACAAACCTCCCCTCAACTTTCTATTGGCTATTGCTGCAACGCGCGGGCTTCACGATGTCCGCGCTGCGGCGTTTGGCCGCGAGCGAATCAGCCGCCGGCCCGGAGCAATGGTTGAGCTGGTCGCCGACGCGGCTGCGCAGTTTCGGCGTTGGCGATGCCGCAATTGCTGCCATCGACGAATGGCACAAGCGCGGTGTCGCTAGCGCCATCGCCCAACACGCTCGCCGCGACCAAGACTGGCTCGACGCTCAGCAAGTGATGCTGGTAGCGATGCTCGATCCCGTTTATCCGCCCTTGTTGCTCGAAATCGCCGATCCGCCGCCGGTGCTCTACGTCTGGGGTGACGTCGATTGTCTGGCGCAGCCCCAACTGGCCATTGTCGGCAGCCGGCGACCGACGGCTCAAGGTTGCCGCGATGCGAATGATTTTGGATCAACGCTTGCGCAAGCAGGGTTTGTTATCACCAGCGGTCTTGCGCTAGGTATTGATGCGGCAGCTCACCGAGCCGCGCTTGAAGCCGGCGGCAAAACGATCGCGGTGCTCGGGCATGGCATCGATCGCATTTATCCGGCGCAACATCGCGAACTGGCGGAAGCCGTTCGTCAGCACGGCGCGCTGATTACCGAATTTCCGCTCGGTACGCCGCCGAAGGCGACACATTTTCCCAGCCGCAATCGGATTATCAGTGGCTTGAGTGTGGGTGTATTAGTCGTCGAGGCAGCGTTAAAAAGCGGTTCTCTGGTAACGGCGCGGCTCGCGGCGGAACAAAACCGCGAAGTCTTTGCGCTGCCCGGCTCGATCCACAACCCGGTCAGTCGTGGTTGCAACGCGCTGCTCAAGAGTGGCGCGACGCTGGTCCAGGGGGTGGAGGACATTCTGAATGAGTTGCACGGATGGACTTCACCCTCACCGCTGATTCCGCCCTCCAGCGGCAGCACCACGCGTCCGATTGCAACAATCACCATTGCCGCCGATCAACGGCCCATCTACGACGCGGTCGGATTCCAGCCGACGCCGCTCGATATCATCATTGATCGAGCCCAGCAGCCGCTGCCGGCAATTCTGGTCGCACTCGCTGAACTTGAACTGGCGGGCTTGATCGAGAATCGCGCCGGCAATTATCTGCGCTGCGCCGATGCTTGCGTTGCGCCGAGCGCTTAAGTAAGTTCGCCGCCAGTCCGTTTTCTCTTCTGATACGTTTTTGGCGCAATTTCGATGCTCATTTATTCGCAGCACGTTCGACTCGCCGTGCAAGCATTGCGCGCGGGTGGTGTCATCGCCTATCCGACCGAGGGTGTGTGGGGGCTCGGTTGCGATCCATTCGACGTGGATGCCGTCGCCCGCCTGCTGGATCTGAAGCGCCGCGATCCCGCCAAAGGTCTGATTTTGGTGGCAGCGGATATTACGCAGATCGAGCCTTTTCTCGCTCCGCTCACCGATAGTCAACGCGCCCAACTGCTGAAAACCTGGCCGGGGCCGCAAACCTGGGTGATCCCGCATAACGGCTCGATCCCGGAGTGGATTTCCGGCGGTCAGCCGACGGTCGCAGTGCGAGTCAGCGCGCATCCGCTGGTCGCTGCGCTGACTCGCGCGTTCGGCGGGCCGCTGGTATCGACATCGGCCAATCCCAGCACCCGCCCGCCCGC
>CAMLJR010000175.1 GCA_946480345.1 uncultured Spongiibacteraceae bacterium | reverse complement strand
GAGCCATGAGTGGATTCAAAAAAATCTAGTTGGCTCGGTGGGCGCGCTAATGGACAGAGTTATTCAGGGGAGCGGATATAGAAGACACCTGTTTTATGTTGCCATGTGGACGGGCAGTGCTCAGGAACACGCAAAAGCTGTTCTGAATAACACCATGGCCGATTCATCAACGCACAGCAACCACGATCTTCCATCAGCCGTGCATTATCAAGATGTAAAAGTTAAGGAAGCAGTCAATCAACGTAAGGCGACTCTACGCAAGAAATATGGCAATCTTCCATCATTGCAGGCAGAAGCATGATTCCCTTTCACGAAAGAAGACGTCAGCAATTCATCACCGATTTATATTTTCAATCTTTAAAAAAACATTTATTGGAAAGCGAGAGCTTTTGGTCCACGCATACGCCGGAAGCAGATTCGTCCGCGCAGGCAAAGTCCCTAGCAACAGCAAGTATTGCGCGTGATGCCTATATGCTGCTCTCTCTCGACTACAGCGCCGGTGAGCCAATCGAACCTTTGCGTTACGAATTAGAAAAAGTTATCGAAGCCTACGAAACTTACACCAAATTCAAAAGAATATATGAGCAGGACGAACAACATACGCCTTTATACTTCGCGGAAATTGACGAGTACGAGCGTTGTTTGCAACTCATAGCTCTTTGTTACTTACTTCATCGCCGCGACCTTATTCCACGGATTGCAGCGATGGAAGATCCGAATTACTACGGCCACGATGTTGTCTATGAAGAATTTCTCGCTTATGCGCTTGATGATCGTTATGACACAGACCAAATTTTTCACAAGAAATGCTACGAACCTTTACTCGCCGCGATGTACGAGGAAACCGATGCGAACAGCATCCAAGATATAAAGAAGTACTGCAGCAATTGGTTTCCTTCGTTAAAAAAAGCACCATGGCACAACAGCCACCTACGCATGACCGAAACGGATGGCGATTATTTTGGTTATTGGGCGTTTGAAGCAGGTGCCATGGTCTATCTGCTGAAATTGGACGACAGCACCATCGATCACATGGTTTATCCACGCGACCTTGTTGCGTGGGCGCGCGCCAATGAGCATTTATTGGAAGAAACGAACAAACTCCGCTGCGAAGCCAGCCACCCATGCCCAAAAACCGGCTATTGGTGGACGCCCGCCAGACAAAACTCGCGTGCGTATTTCAAGCAAGGCGACATCATGCCGGATTTTCCGAACTCCAGTTATGGGGAAACTATTTGGCAGTGGTCGCCAGATCAAGACGATTCTGTTTGAGTAAATAGCTTTAAACAGTTCAGAAAAGGATTTCACATGCTCGTATTAACCCGTCGCATTCGCGAAACGCTGATTATCGGTAATGACACTAAAATTACCGTGCTTGGCATTCACGGTAATCACGTGCGTATCGGCATTGATGCGCCTGTAGATGTGACAGTTCATCGCGAAGAGGTGCATCTGCGATTGCGGCAGCAGAGTCAAAACATTCATGCGAACGTCTGCGAATTGGCGAGCGCACCCGTCGATTCGTAATCCGCCAAACGAATACCGCCAATAGAAAATCCTCTACTCAAGCCGCGGCAGGCTGACTGATCGTCCAGACAAATAAGGAGCAATTAAGGACGCTCGCAATCTTTATTGACGTTCAAAAAACGCGCACGGATAATGCAAAGCATTCTCAAATCGGCGGTAAGCTTCCGTTTTAAAAAGATAAACCGCCCTTCGTAACTATGGACGTCCCGAGAAACCTCTCTAGCCGATCCCTTATAGACTCGCCTGATTTCATGTCGACTAATACCACTTCGCCTAAACACCCACTGTCAACGCGGGCTCGTTGGTTGCGTTGGAACCGCCGTAATGCGTTGTTGTTAACCATGGTGGTTATTGCAGTTGGAGCATATTTTCTTGCGCCAAAGCTGATCGGCGGCGGCGACAATCTCGATCAATATCAGGTGGCGTCGGTGCAACGTGGCGATGTCGAGGATTTGGTGACGGCTACCGGCACGCTGCAACCACGCGATTACGTCGATATCGGTGCGCAGGTATCGGGGCAGCTGAAAAAGATTCATGTCGAAATCGGTTCGGTGGTGTCCGCCGGCGATTTGCTCGCCGAAATCGATCCGACGGTATATCTCGCTAACGTCGAAGCTCGCCGCGCATTGCTGCGTAATCAACGCGCGACGTTGATCGACCGCGAAGCGCAACTCACCCTCGCCGAGTTGCAGTACACACGGCAAAAAAATCTGATGGCGGGCGATGCAACCACAGCCGAATCGCTGCAGGCATCTGAAGCCACCTTGCGTTCGAGCAAAGCGCAATTGCAGGCGTTACAAGCGCAAATCGAACAAACCGAATCGACGCTGAAAGCCGATGAAGCCAATCTCAATTACGCGAAAATTTATGCGCCGATGGCGGGCGTTATCGTTTCGATCAGTGCACGTCAGGGCCAGACGCTGAACACCAATCAGCAAGCGCCGATCATTCTGCGCATTGCCGATCTGTCGACAATGACGGTACAGACGCAGGTATCCGAGGCCGATGTGTCGCGCCTGTCGCCCGATATGGAGGCGTATTTCACGACGCTCGGCAATCGCGGCAAACGCTGGCACGGACAGTTGCGCAAAGTCGAGCCGACGCCGACCGTAACCAACAATGTGGTGCTCTATAACGCGCTGTTCGATGTGGTAAATACCGAACGCACGTTGCTGCCGCAGATGACGGCGCAGGTATTTTTCGTCGCGGCGGCGGCGAAGGATGCGCTGTTCATTCCGGCCGCCGCGCTGACGGCCAAGCTCGATGGTGTGTCCCCTAACAAAGGACGAGGCAAATCGAGCGACAACACGCCAGGCAACCAGCCAGCCAACAGCAAATCGTCAGACAAAACAGCCGCAGCGGCCCCCTTCTCCGATAAGTCAGCCAGCGAAGATCGCGCTGCTCGGCGTGCGCGCATCGCGAATATGACCGAGGCGGAGCGGCAGGTATTTCGCGCCCAACGCGCTGCGGCCCGCGACCAAAACGGCGAAGTGGCCGCGCGCGATGCCGAGAAAACGCAACCGGCGAAGGCTCAGCCAAAAGTGTGGGCCGGCGTGGCGCCGCAATCGCGTCGAGCCAATAAAGAGGCGACGATCAAAGTGGTCGGAGCGAACGGCAAAATCGAAGACCGCACGATTCAGATCGGCATTAGCAATCGCGTCCATGTGCAGGTGCTGTCGGGCGTTAACGAAGGCGATCAGGTTGTGGTCGGACGTAAACCGCCGCCCGGCGCTGAAAGCGCGCAAACGGGTCAAGGCCCAGGCCAGCAACGCGAACGCAACGCACTGCAACCGCATGGTGCACCGACAACGCCAGGCATGGGCGGCCAGCGGTGAACGCATCATCCACCGCCGGTCAGCGTCCGAATGACGCGCCGTTGATTGCGCTGACGGGCGTGACCAGAACCTATGGCGATGGCGACCTGGCCGTGCGGGTTTTGCATGGAATCGATCTGAATATTTACGAAGGCGAGTTCGTCGCTATCGTCGGCGCGTCGGGTTCCGGTAAATCGACGCTGATGAATATCCTCGGCTGTCTCGATCGGCCCAGCAGCGGCACTTATCGTTTCATGGGCCGGGATGTCAGCACGCTCGACTCCGATGCACTGGCGCAACTGCGGCGCGAAGACTTCGGTTTTATCTTCCAGAGCTACAACCTGATAGCGACGGCGAATGCAGCGGAAAACGTCGAGGTGCCCGCGTTGTATGCCGGCCAACCGGCCGAAGAACGACACGCGCGCGCCGCCGCATTGCTCGCCGAACTCGGTCTCGGCGAACGCCTGCATCATCGCCCGAATCAACTCTCGGGTGGCCAACAGCAACGCGTATCGATTGCGCGAGCACTGATGAATGGCGGCCGCATTATCCTCGCCGATGAACCGACCGGCGCGCTCGACAGCAAGAGCGGCGCCGACGTGATGAAGCTGCTCACTGACCTGTCGGCGCGCGGTCATACCGTCATCCTGATCACTCATTCGGCCGAAGTTGCGGCTAACGCGGAGCGGCTCATCGAAATTAAAGACGGCCGCATCGTCTCCGATTCAGGTCCGGCCGCGCGCCATCACGCCGAAGCGTCGGCACCGTTTCAATCGCGCTCGAATACCGAAATGCGCTCGCTGTGGACCGACATGCTGGAGGCCGCAAAGATGGCGCTGCGCTCGTTGCGCGCGAATCTGTTCCGCTCCGCGTTGACGTTGCTTGGCATCGTCATCGGCGTCGGCTCGGTGATCGCCATGTTGGCTATCGGCGACGGCGCCAAACAGGCGGTGCTCGACCGCATCGGCGCGATGGGCTCGAACCTGCTGCTAGTTCGTCCAGGAGCACCCAACCAGCGCGGCTTCAATAGCACCGCGACGCTGGTGATCGACGATGTGCGGGCGATCGACAAAGAAGTGGAGAACGTGCTCGCCGCGATACCCGAGCAGAACAGCTCGGTCACCGTGCGCTACCAGGACGCCGACTACAGCACCAGCGTGAATGGCACCTCGGCCAAATTCCCGATCGCACGGCAATGGCCGGTCAATCGCGGTACCTTTTTCAGCGAGGAAGACGAGGACAATTACGCCACTGTCGCGGTGCTCGGCCAGACGGTCGCGAAGGCGCTGTTTGACGGGGAAGATCCACTCGGGCGTTACATCCTGATCAACAATCTATTGTTCCAAGTGGTTGGGGTGATGAACGCCAAAGGCGCGTCGCCCAACGGCAACGATCAGGATGACATCATTTTCGTGCCCTACGCGACCAACAGCCTGCGTCTATCCGGGCAGCGTTTTCTGCGCAATGTCACCGTCGCGGTCGACGACGTTTCCCGCATTGACGAGACACAGTCCGCGGTAGAGAAGCTGTTGCTGGAACGCCATGGCGTCGTCGATTTTCAGATTCGCAACATGGCATCGATCATCGAAACCACGGTCGAGACGCAGAACACGATGACCATTTTGCTCGGCTCGATCGCCGCCATTTCGCTGCTGGTCGGCGGCATCGGCGTGATGAACATCATGCTGGTATCGGTCACCGAGCGAACCCGCGAGATCGGTATCCGCATGGCGACCGGCGCGCGCGAGCGCAATATCCTGCATCAGTTCCTGATCGAGGCCGTGGTGATTTCCGCGCTCGGTGGCGCCATCGGCGCGGGAGTCGGGTTGATCGTGGCCGGTGTTATTGGCGCCTTCGGCACCCCCATCCAGTATTCGCTGACGCCGATTGTGCTGGCCTTCGGCTGTGCGTTTTCGACTGGCCTGCTGTTCGGTTTTCTACCAGCGCGCAAAGCAGCAAAGCTCGACCCTGTGGTCGCGCTGGCTTCGGAATAGAGGCCTGAACAAATCAATGAAAATCAATAAATTGAAAAATATATTTAACACAATGCTGCTG
>CAMLJR010000174.1 GCA_946480345.1 uncultured Spongiibacteraceae bacterium | reverse complement strand
CACTCATTCGCGCAAACACACACCGGTTCCACCCAAGCCGCAATATCCATTCGGATTTTTCGCCAGATATTGCTGGTGATAATCCTCGGCATAATAAAACTCGGGCGCTTCGACGATTTCGGTAGTAATAGGTGGATAGCCTGCATCTTGCAATGCCTGCTGAAATTGCTCGGCGGTTTTTTCCGCTAATTGCTTTTGTGCGTCGGAATAACAATAAATACCCGAGCGATATTGCGTGCCGACATCGTTGCCTTGCCGATAGCCCTGCGTCGGATCGTGACTCTCCCAAAACACTTTCAATAATTTTTCGATCGATGTTTTTGCAGGATCGAATACCACGAGGACAACTTCGTTGTGGCCGGTCATACCGCTACACACTTCTTCATACGTCGGGTTCGGCGTGTAGCCGCCGGCGTATCCCACTGCAGTGGTGTAAACGCCGGGCTGTTGCCAGAAACGTCGCTCGGCGCCCCAGAAGCAGCCGAGGCCAAACGCGATTTTTTCCATCGGTGTTGGGAATGGCGGTTGCAGCGGCGCATCGAGTACGAAATGTTTTGCCGGAACCTGCATTGCAGTGGCGCGGCCACGCAACGCATCCTGGGGATTTGGCATGACCGCTTTTTTACTGTTGAAGAAACTCATTACGTTTACCTCGCTGGATGAGGACGAATTAATTCATGCTGCGATTACGAACTGCTGGCCAGCGTATCGAGCCTGTCGAGCCATTGTTCGATACGCTGATCGAGCTTCTTGCGCTGCTGTTCGCTCAACGAATGTTGCAGCGCAACGAGCAATTGCAGACTTGCCGTTAGATTGTGCGCCGAAATCTCTCGATAATCGGGGTCCCAGCTTTGTTGGGGCAGTACGAATAATTTGTGAATTTGCTCAGCGAAAATTTCAGGCTGGTGGCGCTGCGCGAGTCCTTGCTCGAACTGATCGGTCCAGCGCCGCCGACTCGCCAACCATTGCACACGGCTATCCGGTAACGATTTGGCCCATCGCTCGATCTCAACCCTCTGCGACGCATC
Source organism: uncultured Spongiibacteraceae bacterium (assembly GCA_946480345.1). The sequence goes on along the minus strand of CAMLJR010000174.1, from coordinate 4,378 downwards.
GAGTGTACCGAAGAAATAGCGCAGTGCTTTGCTCATGTTGCGCTCGCGCCGCTCGATCAATTCGGCTGGTGATAAATCGTTGAATTCGTCCTCGATGTCTTGCTGACGGCTGTGCATTTCCGCGATCAAATCGCGCACTTGATCGTCGGATAATTGCGCAAGTAATGCCGCAATATCCTCTTCGCCGTGCAACATGCTCCGCTGCCAGAAAACCGGAAGCTGCTCGCTGTAAGAATTCAGAGTGTCGAGATCTAGCGGAGTTCGTACAGCGTCACGTGCGGCCAACAGCCATTCGCGATAGCGGGGCAACTCTGTCTGCTGATGCCATTGCAATTGTCTATGCAGGCGTTGATCGAAGTCTTCTGCCTGCGTCGGCGTCCACATGACATAGTCATCGATCGACCAGCGAATCCAGCGCTCGATATTGCGATAACTGAACAGTATTGCGCAGCCGCCGATACAAACGACGACGATTATCAATACGGAACGAACGGCAAATCTGCGCATGAGCTGTTCCTAGGATTGCCTCAGCGATAATTGTTCCGACCACACCGCCGCGTTAGTGCTCCGCTGTCGCGTCATTCTTTTGCGGCAGTTTTGCTCTCGGTTTTTGCAAGGCGCACTCGCTGATTGCCGACCAGCGCATCGGGTGGATTAAGGATCACCGCGTCATTCGGACCGATGCCGGACACGACTTCGACTTCCGAACCGAAATCGCGGCCGAGCACGATCGGTTTTAACACGACGCGCTGTTCGCCATTGACGGTCGCCACCTGCAAGCCATCAGCGCGAAAAATCAGTGTGTTCACCGGCAATAATAAATTGCGCTGTCCCGGCAGCTTTAAATGCACGCGCGCGTAGGAACCCGGCAGCAACTCACCGCGCGCATTATCGACTTCGACTTGCAGCAGCAACGTGCGCGTTACTGGATCAATCGCATCGGCGGTACGCACCAGCGTGCCGGCGTAACGCAAGCCCGGATGCTCGGCCAATTCGAGCGACGCGTTGAGGCCGGGTCTTACCAGTGGCGCATAAATTTGCGGTGCGCGTACATACACACGCAATTTTTTGCTCGCGGCGATACGAAATAATTCCTGGCCGGAGCCGGCATTCACCAATGCGCCAATATCGACATTACGCGCCGTCACTACGCCGTCGAACGGCGCTTCGATGCGCTTGAACGATTGCAGTTGCCGCAGCCTTTCGACATTCGCGCGTGCGGAATCCAGCTGTGCGTTTTTCGCGACTGCGTCGCTAATTTTTTCATCGGCTTCTTGTTTGGAAATTGAATCGGCTGCGAGTAATTCCTGCCACCGCTGCGCGGTGCTTTGCGCCAGCCGCTGATTAGCAACCGCATTCGCCAGCTCTGCCTGCGCTTGCAACAATTGCTGATCGACTTCGGGAATATCGAGTTCGGCGAGAAGCTGTCCCTTTTTAACGCGAGTGCCAATATCTGCGGTCCAGTTTTTTAAATAGCCCGTCGCACGCGCGTATAAAGGTGCATCGGCAAACGCTTCGACATTGCCCGGCAGCACGATGGTTTGTTCGGCATCACTCGCTTTCGGCGCGATCGTCGCCACTACAATCGCGGCGGTTTCATCGATATTGCGTTGCAATGCGTGTTGCATCTGCAAGCGCGCCGCGATACCGAGCACAACTAAAATCACAATCAGCGCGATGCCGATCACTATCACGTTACGGCTGTAGTGGTCGGCTTCGGGCTTGTCGGAATTTGCTTCCGGCTTTTTCAGATTCATGACTCAAGTAGTCTCATTCGATTGAGGGCGGCGCATGTAGATCGCGCGAAATATTACAGGCACAAAAAGCAGCGTGGCGACGGTGGCACTGAGCAGACCGCCGATCACCGCGCGCCCGAGCGGCGCATTCTGCTCGCCGCCTTCACCAAGACCCAATGCCATCGGCACCATGCCGATAATCATCGCGAGCGCCGTCATCAGCACCGGGCGAAACCGGGTGAAACCTGCATCAATGGCAGCGCGGGTCGCATCGCCGGTGGCAGCAAAGCGTTCGCGCGCAAAACTGATCACCAGAATACTGTTCGCGGTCGCGACACCCATGCACATGATCGCGCCGGTCAATGCCGGCACACTCAATCGCGTCTGCGTTAAAAACAACATCCACACAATACCCGCAATCGCTGCCGGCAACGCGGTGATGATGATGAAGGGATCGAGCCACGATTGGAAATTGACGACGATCAACAGGTACACCAGCACGATGGCGAATGCGAGGCCGATGTATAAACCGCTGTACGATTTCTGCATGGTTTCGACCTGACCGCGAACCACCAGGCGCGTGCCTTTCGGCAGATTTTTTTCCTGCTCGCGCACCACAGCCAATACATCTTTGGCGACTGCGCCGAGATCGCGATCCTGCACCGCGCCAAAAATATCGATCACGTTCTGTGCGTTGTAATGCGAAACCACGCCGACGCCAGTGCCGCGTTTAAATTCGGCGAGTCCGCCGAGAATCTGCGGCTGTGCATCGTCGCCACCCGTGATCGGTAAATTGCGCAATGCATCGAGCGAATCCACCCGATATTGCGGCATCTGCGTGCTGATCGCATAGCTCACGCCATTTTTGGGGTTCAACCAAAATGCGGGCGCGGTTTGAAAACTGCCGGTCAGCGATATCAGCATATCGGTGGCAATATCGCGTTGCGTCAAACCCACCTGCTGCGCGCGCGTGCGATCGACATTGACATACATTTCCGGCAGATCGAAAGCCTGATGAATGCGCAGATCGGCGATGCCGGGAATACGCCGCAATTTCTCCAGCAACTGCCGCGCTACCTCTCTGTTTTCGGTGACATTCTGCCCGACGATCTGCACATCGATCGGCGACGGCAGGCCGAAATTCAAAATCTGGCTGACGATGTCGGCTGGCAAAAATGCAAACGTCACGCCGGGAAAGCGTTCCGGCAGCGTGCGACGTAATTGGCGAATGTAATCGGCGGTCGGCGCGTGATCTTCGCTCAGCGAAATCATCAGATCCGCATCGGCGGAGCCGATCGGCGCCGAATTGGTATACGAAAGATTGATGCCGCTAACCGGCAAGCCGATGTTCTGCACGACCGTTGCAATATCGCGCGCTGGAATGACTTTACGCACAGCCTGTTCAACTTCGTAAACGATGCGCGCCGTTTCTTCAACGCGCGTTCCGGTTGGCGCGCGCATATGCAATTTGATTTGCCCGGTATCCACCTCGGGGAAAAAATCGCTGCCGAGCCACGGTACGAGAATAAGCAACGACGCAACGATCAAGGCCAGAAAGCCGGCGATAAACATGCGCGTATTTTGCAGCGCGCGCTCCAGCACATTGCGATAACCATGACGCAGCGTTTCGAACCGCTCTTCAAAACGATGCTGAAATCTCTGCCATTTGTTTTTATTCGCGAAATCATTTTCGGTATGTGGTCGCAACAGATATTTCGCGAGTGTCGGCACCAGTGTGCGTGACAATATGTACGACGCAAGCATCGCGAACACCACCGCTTCCGCCATCGGTACGAATAAATAGCGCGAGACACCTTCGAGAAAAAACATCGGCACGAACACGATGCAGATACACAACGTCGCCACTAACGCCGGCACTGCAATCTGTTGCGCACCGTCGAGTATCGCTGTTTCGACATCCTTACCCTGTTCGAGATGCCAGTTGATGTTTTCGATGGCCACGGTGGCGTCGTCGACGAGAATGCCGACCGCCAGCGCTAAACCGCCCAGCGTCATGATATTGATCGTTTCACCGAGTACAGACAGCATCATGATCGATGCCAGAATCGATAACGGTATCGATGTCGTAATAATGAGCGTGCTGCGCCAGCTGCCGAGAAATAGCAGGATCATCAAGCCGGTCAGTACCGCCGCGATGATGCCTTCATGAATCACGCCGTTAATCGAGGCACGCACGAATACCGATTGATCGCCGATAGGACGCAGCAAAAAACCTTCCGGCGCGCTTTCGACGATACCGGGCAATAACGCCTTGATACGATCGATGATATCGAGCGTCGATGAATTTCCCGTTTTCTGAATCGTCATCAACGTCGCGCGCTCGCCATCGACGCGCACGATATTTGTTTGCGGCACAAAGCCATCGCGCACATGTGCCACATCGCCGATATAAATCGTCGCGCCGTTCTCGGTTTTTATCGGCAACTTATTCAGATCATCGACATTGCTCGGGCTGCCGTTCAGGCGAATGTTGTATTCGTACTCACCGATTTTTTGTGTACCCGACGGCAATATCAGATTCTGCTGGCCGATGGCATCGGTGACATCTTTCGCCGATAGACCCTTCGCCTGTAATGCCTGTGGATCGAGATCGACCAGAATGTTGCGTTGCTTGCCGCCAT
>CAMLJR010000173.1 GCA_946480345.1 uncultured Spongiibacteraceae bacterium | reverse complement strand
GGGTGCCGTGGTGCAATGGTTGCGCGATGGTCTTGGCATTATCAACAGTTCCGCTGAGATCGAAGCATTGGCGACGTCGGTGCCCGATAGCGGCGGCGTGTTTTTCGTGCCGGCATTTACTGGCCTCGGTTCGCCTTATTGGGATGCGCAGGCGCGCGGCGGAATTTTCGGTTTATCGCGCGGTTCCACACGTGCGCACATCGCGCGCGCGGCGCTCGAAGCCATCGGTTATCAATCCGCGGAATTATTGTTAGCCATGCAGCAAGATGCACACGCACCGATTACCGAGTTGCGGGTGGATGGAGGGGCTGCCGCAAATAATTTATTAATGCAGCATCAGGCCGATTTACTCGGCGTACCGGTCATTCGTCCCCGCATTCTCGAAACGACCGCGTTGGGTGCGGCTTATTTAGCAGGGCTATGTGTCGGCGTGTGGTCGGGCGTCGAAGAAATCGCTGCACAGTGGCAAATCGACACGGTATTCGATCCCGCTCTTTCGCGCGACGATGCGGCGCAACGAATGCACGCGTGGCGTCACGCTGTGCAAAAGGTAATGAGCCCGTAGCAAGCAATGAGTATCACACTCACCGCGCTTGATCCTGCGCTTCGATAAATGCCTTGCGAAACGCGAGCGGGTTCGAAATACCGCTAATAGGCGCTTGCGGATTGCCGCCACCGGAAATGATCAACGTACCGAAATTAAATATGCGGCCGAACAGACTTTGCGAAACCTGCAGGCTTTCGACGCGGTTGATATTTAATTCGATGGTATGGCGGCTGATGAAACCGGATTTCGCGATCACACGTTTATTCGTGATCGCCAGCTCGGTGGTTTTGAAGCGAATATAAGCCCAGATCAATAAAATCAGGCCAATGCCAACGGGTAATAAAATTACGCCGAACAGAATCAGATGCCACAGCGACCACAGTGTGATGTGGCCGCTGTAAACCACTTGTTCACCTTCGATCAATACCTTGTCGACATACGTAGCCATCTCATTCCCTCGCCCCCAATAGTGTTTGCGATTGTGCGGGAGTGAGATCGCTGCGGCAATGCCGATAAAATTCAATCGCGATCGGGCGCACCGAGCGGGAATAGTGGTCGATACGGGCGTGCTTCGTCGACCGCACGCGCGAACGAGGGGCGCGCCAGTAAACGCTGTCGATAGGCGTGAACGTTTTTGCACGATGCATCGATCGGGTGTGACCAGTCCGCATAAAACAGCGCGGGCGCCGCTGCGCAATCGGCGAGCGTGAATTGATCGCCAGCGGCCCATTCGCGATCAGCCAGCGCGTTATCGAGCCAGCGATACGCGGTGTCGAGTTGCTTGCGGGCTTCCTGGACGCCATAGTCATCGCGCTGTTCTGACTGACGCAGCGCATTGAAGACGATTTTCTGCTGCGGCGTCATGACATAGTTGTCGAAGAAGCGATCCATGAAACGCACGTCCAGCGCCGTATTCGCATCGGCGGGGATGAATCGCGTTGCACTGGGATAACGGACATCCAGATATTCGATGATGATCGATGCTTCGATCAGCGTGCGCTTGTCGTCGGTCAGCACCGGGAATTTTTTCAGCGACCATATCGCTTCCAGTTCGGCAACCGCCTGCGCGTCCTGGAAGTCGACCAGCCGAAAATTAAACGGCGTATTGTTTTCATAAAGCGCAATCAGCACTTTCTGGCAATACGAAGAAAACGGGTGTGCGTACAGGGTCAGTGCCATGGGGGTCTCCTTGTGGTCGATGACAGCCTGCCGTATCGGCAGTTCATCATCTAGTCGTTTGGCGATGTCCGAAATCGACGTTACGCCAACGCCTTCCACAAATTAAACGCACTCAGCGAACTAATCAGCAAACCGACGATGATCAGCAGCGTGCGCGCCGGCAATTTGCTGCACAGCCAGGCGGCAAACGGCGCTGCGAATAGGCCACCGACAATCAGTCCGGCAATCACGGTCCAGTGCGTGAAGCCGCCGAAAATCGCGAATGCAGCGCCGCCGGCCATGGTCAGAAAGAATTCCGCCGCGTTCACCGAGCCGATTGTCTGACGCGGATCCTGACCGCTGCCGATCAGCGATGTTGTGACAACCGGGCCCCAGCCGCCACCGCCAACGGCATCGACGAAGCCGCCGGTCAGCGCGAGGCCGGCGACATGCTTCGGCGCCTCTCTGCGCACTTTGATCGTGCGGAAGGCTTTCCGCAGTACATATAGGCCCATGAAAAACAGGTACGCCGCAATGAACGGCTTGATCGCTTTGCCATCGACTGACGTGATGATGTACGCACCCACCACCGCGCCGATCACGCCGGGAATTAACAGCCGCTTGAATAACGCCTTGTTCACGTTGCCGAATTTCCAATGCGAGAACGCCGAGAAGCCCGTGGTGAACACCTCGGCCAAATGAACCGACGCTGTTGCTGCCGCCGGCGGTACGCCGCTCGACAATAAAAATGTCGTTGCGGTAATCCCATACGCCATGCCGAGCGCGCCATCGATCATTTGCGCGATCAAGCCGACGACCGCCGCAGTCCAGAACGAACCACCGGCGAGACCGGATGCGGCTTCATTCAGCAGCGGCTGCCAGCCGGCGGGTAATAGCCACACGCCCAGGCCGTATATCGATAGCGCGATCGCAGGCAGCGCTATCAGCAGAATCAGATCGTGTCGAAACGGATGGGGCCCGACATGCGTCACTTCTTCTTCGAGCGGGGGCAGGCCGAGTGCCTCATGTTCGAGACTGATGGGGGCGTCGGGATCGATGTGGCGAATTTTCATAGAGCATCCTCGGGAAAGTCGGCGAATGCTACGTAAGCGCTGTTTACCGAGGAAGGAACTGTTTGTTCTTTGTTTATGCCAATTGAGGTTTATAACAATTGAGACGATCGGAACTCGATCATGAAACAGCCGCGACGCCTATGTATGGATTAAACCGTTATTGTCCAGCGTCGCGCTATTTATAGGAGGGTGTTGGCCGTTATTCGAGCGGCAAATTGCGTCGGCGCATGATCACCAAAGCAACAAGGCCGGCGGCGATCAAACCGATGGAAAAATACGAATTGAACGAAGCGTCGGCGATAAGCGCGTCGGCATTGGCAATTGAGTTACAGGTTGCTGCTGCGAGAACTACAGACAGGCGAGCTAGGTTCGGTACAGGGCGAAATGTCATGTTTGACTCCTTGTTGCAATCCCTGATTGACCTCCGTGGTCAATCGCGGCGCGGATCGTAGCAGCGAGAAAAGTAAAGCGCAAATGTTTCAACTCATCGGTTGTGATCGCGAACGAGTCACTTTTTTTGCTCGATAGGTAGATTTGCCTAGGTACTATTCCTGGGGGAGGCGGCGCGCGAAGTGAACTAGCCTTGAAGAACTCAAACGTGCGAGGTTTCTATGGCCGCCATCCCCATGCGCGACGATTGGTTTAATCACGATACCGTGCAGCAACTGAAGGACTTCGCCACCGCGAAAGAGCGTCCCCCCGCTGATTTGCTACGGGCCACCCTGACAGCTTCAGGCACTGGCGTTTTCTTCTATCCGATGTCGATCGATGCGCAGGGCGAGATAATGGTCACGCCGCTTGATGCGGCGATGAGCTGGACGTTGAATATTGAGGCCTTGCTCGGCATCGATGTCGATTCGCTCTCGCTTGACGATTTTTTCAGCCGGGTCCATGTGGATGACCAGCGCGCGCTGGAACAGCATTTATATACGGCGATGATTCGCGGCGATTCAGAATGCGATTGCGTGTACCGCATACACCACAATGCTGGCGGGATACGCTGGATACAGTCGCGTTATCTGATCGGTCGCGATGCGTCGAACCATCTGCAATATCTCGCGGGCGTCTGCTTCGACATTACTGCGCGCAAAGAGCTTGAGGAGCAATTGCGACATTCGAACGAGCAATTGGAAAAAGCCCAAAGTTATTTGAAAACTGCGCTGAAAGCGTCGGGCATTGCTATTTACCGTCATCCCGTTAAAGCAGGAAACGAGGGGAAATCGTTAACCGATCATATCGGTACGTGGAATTACAACATTGCCGAAATGTACGGCTATCCCGAAGACGCGGTAATGACGCCAGAAGTCATGATGAGCCGAATCGAACCTGCTGCTGTGGAGGAGTTGGTTCATAAAACAGAAGAGTTCTTTACCCAGAATCGCGATGAATGGGAGATGGAGTGCCAGGTCACGACGCTCGATGGCGCGTCGAAATGGCTGCTGATGAAATCGACTGCCGAGCGCGACGAGCGTGGGCATCCGCAATATATCTGTGGCGCCGTGGTCGATATCACCGAGAGAAAAATTGCGGAAGACCGTATTCGCTATCTGGCAACGCATGATGGCCTTACTGACCTGCCGAACCGAATGATGTTCGGTAATTTGTTAAATCACACCATCGATGCGGCAAAACGCTATTCGCGCAAATTCGCATTACTGTTTATCGATCTCGATCGTTTCAAAGCCATTAACGACGCGCTCGGCCATCAGGCTGGCGATGCGTTGTTGCAGGAAATTGCACAACGTCTAAGTCGCTGCACCCGCGCCGGTGATGTCGTTGCACGCCTGAGCGGCGATGAATTCGTTGTGTTGATGCAAGAAGTCGAAGATACGCACGAAGCCAGCGCCTGTGCGCGCAAAATTATCACCGAAGTCATGAAGCCGCTGACATTGCAAGCGCAGGAGTGTCGCGTCACCGCCAGCATTGGCATCGCGCTATTTCCAGAAAATGGCGACGATGAGCAAACATTGCTGAAACATGCCGATACTGCGATGTACCAAGCGAAAGAAGAGGGCAAAAACAATTTTCAGTTTTACAGCCCCAATACCAACTCGCATACATTGCAGCGCATGGTTCTCGAAAATCATTTACGTTCCGCGCTAGAAAACAACGAACTGCAATTGCAATATCAAGCAAAACTCGATTTGCACAACAATAGTATCAGCGGTGTCGAAGCATTATTGCGCTGGAACAATCCCGAAATCGGCGTTGTATCGCCGGCGCAGTTTATTCCCATAGCGGAAGAAACCGGTTTGATTGTGCCGATTGGCCGCTGGGTGTTGAAAGCCGCGTGCATGCAAAATATGGCGTGGCAAGCGCAAGGACTACCCCCGGTGTGCATGGCGGTAAATCTATCGCCTCGCCAATTTTTAAATCAGGATTTGCTCGCGCATATTAACGAAGCGCTTAACGAATCGGGTATGCCGCCCGAATTGCTCGAACTCGAAATTACCGAAAGCATGGTAATGCACCATGTCGATCAAGCCGTCCAGTTACTGCATGCAATAAAACAAATCGGTGTGCGCATCGCGATCGATGATTTCGGCACTGGCTATTCATCGCTTGCACAATTGAAACGCTTCCCGATCGATACATTAAAAGTGGATCGCTCATTCATTCGCGAAGTTGTGCAGGACAGCGACGATCAAGCCATCACCGAAGCGATCATCGCGATGGGCAAAAG
>CAMLJR010000172.1 GCA_946480345.1 uncultured Spongiibacteraceae bacterium | reverse complement strand
ACGCATAAAAACACGCATCGCGCGGAAACCAGCGGCAGTTTGCGGAAAATTGTTTACTCAGATAATCGGCCTGATCCGGCAGTATCCGGCGGCTGTTGACCAGGGCGAGATATTCGGCGGGGTTGGGCCTGAATGGCAGCGCGAGTAATTCCATGCTGCTTTCTTCGATTCGGCGATTGCCTTTGAATTGATTGCAGCGCCGGCATGCGGCGACGCAGTTTTCCCAGGTGTCGCGGCCGCCGCGCGAACGCGGCAGGATGTGATCGCGGGTCAGCTGGTGATAGTGAAATGAATGGCCGCAATACAGGCATTGATAATTATCGCGCTCGAACAACGCGCGATTGGTCAATGCGGGACGCGTGCGCTGCCGGCCGAGTTGCTCGCCGCCGCACGCGACGATGCTTGGCAACTCGATAATCGTACGCTCGCCGGTCAAGCGGCTGCGGCCACCATGAATTTCGAAAATCGGATCGCCGAGCGTCCACAGAATCAACTCACGCGAATAGAGACAAACAGTCTCCTGCCAGCTGAGCCAATCCACCGGTTGACCGGCCTTGTTCAAGCGCAAAATCTGCACACGACGCTCCGTACTTCTACTACGCACCTCGCAACGACTGGCCGCGATAATCGGGAACGCCGGGTTATCGCGAAACGCAGGATGCGCTAATGCGGCGCTAGCCGCGAAAGTTGAAATGCATCAGGACGATGTATTTCAACGGCCTGGTAGAGAGAACTGCCCCATTATCGACAGGAAAATGTGCATATTTCAACCGCTAGCGGCTGCGCTGCCACGGGATAACACTGAATTGCTCGCCGGTATCCTGAACGCGCGCGGTGATGCCGTAGACCTGTTGCAGGTTGTCGGGCGTCAGCACTTCGCGAACCGGGCCTGACGAATGCACGCGGCCGTCCGCGATCAGCACCAACCGATCGCAAAATCGCGCAGCCAGATTGAGGTCATGCAGCACCGCCAGCACTGCGCCATGTGGCTTGCCATCCTGCATGCGGTGCGCGTGGTCGCGCAGCAACTCCATCACATGCAGTTGGTGGTAAGGATCAAGCGCGGCAACCGGTTCGTCGGCGAGAATCAGTTGCGGTTGTGAAGCAAAAATCCGCGCCAGCAACACGCGCATGCGCTCGCCGCCGGACAGCGTCGTGACGAGCCGTTTGCGTAGATGCGTGACTTCAGCCAGCTCTAACGCTTCATCTATGGCGCGCTTGTCGTCGTGATCCGGCCGCTGCCACCACGCCAGATGCGGTAGCCGTCCCAGCGCAACGACGGTCTCAACCTCAACCGGCCAATGCGCCGGTGCGCCTTGCGCTAAATACGCACAGCGTCTGGCTAATTGCGCCGGCGCGATGTGTGTCAGCTCGATGCCGTCGAGCGTCGCGATGCCGCGCTCGGGAGAGAGCAGATTCGCGAGTACACGCAGCAACGTGGTTTTGCCGGCGCCGTTCGGGCCGATCAAACCGACACATTCGCCAGCACGCAGCTCGACGCTGATATCGTCGAGAATCGCGCGGCCTTCGATCACGAGCGAAACGCGCTCTGCGGCGAGCAACGTCATCGCAACACCTCGCGTTGTTTAACAATCAAGTGCAGGAAGAAGGGACCGCCGATCAATGCGGTGACGACGCCGAGTTTCAAACCGCCACTCGGCGATAGCCACTGCACCGCCATGTCCGCAACGAGCAGCAGAATCGCGCCACCGAGCGCGCTGGATAGCAGCAGACGGCGCGGTTCGTAACCAACCCACGGTCGCAGCAGATGCGGCACCACAAGACCGACGAAGCCGATATTGCCGCTTACAGCGACTGCGGCCCCGACCGCAAGCGCGACGCCAACGACAATACGCAGACGCAATTTCGCCGCGGGAAAGCCGAGCGACTGCGCGGTCTCTTCGCCTAGCGTCAGCGCATCGAGATAGCGCCCGCACGACAACAGCAGCAGCGATCCCACCAGCATGAACGGCACGCCGACCAGCACATCATTGCCGCTGCGATTGGCGAGCGAGCCGAGCAGCCAGTACATCATCTCGCTCAGCGCGAACGGATTCGGCGAGAAATTCAGCGCGAGCGCGATAAACGACGACATCACCGCGTTGACGGCAATGCCGGCCAGAATCAGTGTCAGCAGACTCGCCCGACGTCCCGCCAACAGAAATATCAACAGCACCGCGACCGCCGCACCGGCGATGCCACCCAACGGCAGCACGATCCAGCTCAACGTCGCCAAACCGAAATACAAACTCAATACCGCACCGAGCGCGGCGCAACTGGAAACGCCGAGCAGGTCGGGCCCGGCCAGCGGATTGCGCAACAAGCCTTGCAGACTGGCGCCGGCAATACCGAGCGACGCGCCCACGCACACCGCGAGAAACGCGCGCGGCAAGCGCACCTGCCAGAAAATCACGCCATGAATCGAATCGCGCGGTTGGTGCAGCGCCGCCACCCAATCGAGCGCGACCGGCCCCTGTTGCAGCGCAATAAAAAACGCCGCAATCAATAGGCCGATCAGCACAGAAAGCAGGCGGCGATTCGACACCGCATGAATAGCGCTCATCGCTGCGTCACTCGATTTGAAGATGGGAGCAGCAACTCGATCGCATCGACGGTCATCGGCCCAATGCACTCGGACAGGCTCGGCGGCATCGTCACCACACGCGCGTTTTTCGCAATCGCCGCCAGCGCCGGGTGTTGCAGATAACTGTGCGCAATCGAACCGCCGCCGGTATTTTCCGCCGTCACATCGAGCACCAGCAGCCTGGGCTGCGCAGCGACGAGTTGTTCGAGCGCGAGATTGCCATAGCCGCGTATATCCATTTCGGTTCCCAGATTGCGCCAACCGGCGCGTTCGATGATTTCAGCGAGCACCGCGCCGCGCCCCACCGTCATACCGTTGGGCGCGTAAGCCGCCGCCAATTCGGGACGATGCTGTTGCAATTGCCGCTCGATGTTTTGCAGCCGCGCATCCATCGTCGCGACGATTTTTCGCGCGCCCTCGGCTTCGCCGACCAGTTCGCCGAAACGCAAAATGTGCTCGCGCGCCTGCTCAATGTTCTGCGGCACTTTCACCACTTCGACGCGATAGCCCAGTTTGCGCAGCAAATTCACCATCGTGTGATCGGTGTATTCACCGGCGAGAATCAGATCGGGATGCTGCGGCAACACGCTTTCGACGAGACCATGATTCAACGTCAGCCCTTGCGCGGCAGCGGCCATGTACGAGCTTTCGGGCCGAATCGCCCAATCGGTGACGGATGCGATTCGTGCGCGCGGCACCAGCATCAGCAGCAGTTGATCGGTGCATAAATTCAGCGACGCGATGCGCTGCGGCGCAGCAGCATAACTCGGCGCGCAAATGCTCAGAGCCAGCAGCATGCCGAATAGAAAACCCCGAACAGCCCGAGCGGGGTCAGGTCTTGAATCTTGAATCATCGAGCTTCTTCAAAATTTTACTCACCGACGAGTAATGCAATCCAAAATAGTCCGCTATCGCTTTTTGCGTATGCCCGCCGCCACGAAACGCGGCCACAATGGCGTCATCGCGCGCTTTGAATTTGCGCTCGTAATCGGCAAGCGGTTTGGCGACCGGACGCTTGTGTAGCGCTGGCACGTCGCCCAGCGGAGCATCGCTAGCAACTTTCCGCTGCATTTTTTCAACGAACTTATCGTCGCCGAGATAAATCTGATTTTTTAACTGTTGCCACGGCGATGGCTGGCCTTTGCCTTGCGCCACAAATTCTCGATAACGCTGTACCGCCTCACGCCGGCGCGCCGCAAAAGCGGAAAGCAACCAATCGGTATACAGCCACGCTGGCGCCTCTGCGCTATCTGCCGTCGCGCGATAACTGCTCCACGGCCAATCTTTCGCGGCACGCACCATCTGCGCACGCACCGGGTTCAGCACGATATAGCGCGCCAGCTCCAGCAAATAACCGTCTTTGTGGACCAGAATCGCTTTGTAACGACCCTGAAATACATGCCCGACACGACCATGTCGCCGATTGAACTTTTGCGTATACACGCCGTTTAACTGCCGCATGCCGCGCGATAAATTCCCCTCGCGCGTTTCAATCAGCAAATGATAGTGATTGTCCATCAGACAGTACGCGTGGCACAGCCAATTAAACTGCGCGCATACCTCACCGACCACCTCAAGAAACAGCGTGCGATCTGTGCCGTCCAGATAAATATCTTCGCGACCATCGCCGCGAGAGGTGATGTGATACAGAGCGCCGGCAAATTCGATTCGGAGGGGTCTGGCCATGAGCGCAGAGTAGAGAGCCGGAGCAGAAAATTCAAGATTCAAGACTTGACCCCGGTTATAGCCAAGAAAATCGCTCGGCTCAAAACGCCGAATGCGATATTCTTTGGCAATTAAGGGTATTGCACCTCAGTGTTGATTCCGCCAAGTATTTTTTAACGGGGAGAATGTAGTGAGCGGAACCGTACTTGTTACCGGAATAAGTGGATTTGTTGCCAAGTATGTGGCGCTAGCCTTGTTACGTAAGGGCTATAACGTCAGAGGAACGTTGCGCTCACCCGGCAAGGAAGAGAGTGTTCGTCATGATTTGATTGAAGCGGGTGCCGATGTCGACAACCTCAGTTTTGTCATTGCCAATTTGACGTCAGATGACGGATGGGCGGCTGCGGTAGAAGGTTGTGATTATGTACAGCATGTCGCGTCACCTTTCCCGCTTGAACAGCCTCGCCACAAAGAAGCATTGGTGCCAGAGGCGCTTGGCGGAACACTGCGCGTGCTGAATGCGGCGCTTAAAGAAAATGTCAAACGCGTTGTATTGACGTCATCAATTGCCGCAATGATGTATCGCGCCGGGCGCCCGAAAACGGCATTTCACTTTTCTGAGAACGACTGGACTGATCCAGAGTGGTCTGAAACACACCCCTATGCTGTTTCCAAAACCAGGGCTGAACTTGCGGCATGGGATTGGGCAAAGAAGGCGGGGCGAGAAAAGCTGGTCGTCATCAATCCCGGAGTCGTGGTCGGGCCTACTATGGGTAAGGATGGCAGCACCTCGACCGAAATCATCAGGATGATGCTGGAAGGCGCCATGCCAAAAACCCTCCCGATAGCAAATCCGCTGGTGGATGTGCGCGATCTGGCCGAATTGCATGTGGCTGCCATGGTTTTGAAGGAGGCAGGTGGCCGACGGTTGATTGGCACCAGCGGAACCCTTTCGTTCGGGGAGATGGCTCAGCTTCTCCGTAAAGCATATCCACAGCTCAAGGATAAAATTCCGCAGTCGGACTTTTCGCCTTTTTTGGTCAGCTTAATGAAGTTGCTGGTTCCGAGCGTTCGCACTATTCGCGCAGAAGTTGGCATTCGCTCCATCGCCAATGCCGATTATGTGACCGAACTGACGGGGGTTAAATTTAGACCGGTAGAAGAAGCGGTCCTCGCCACGGCGCAATCGATACTTGCTCGGAAGGCTGGAGGT
>CAMLJR010000171.1 GCA_946480345.1 uncultured Spongiibacteraceae bacterium | reverse complement strand
CATTGCGCGATGATCGTACGGAGGAATTACGCCCATAAAAAAGCCCAGCGTTGAGAGCTAGGCCAACATAAAATCTTTACTCCGACACATCGAGCAATTGCGCGCGAGCACTTCTAATTTCGTCTTCTATTTCGAATGCTCTGTAGCTGCCATGACGTCTATCTCGATATATGGATTCTTCCATTAACGCCTTAATCGCCGCCAAGCTAAAACCGGCAAGCGCAGCAAAAATCCGATGAACAGACGCGTGTGCATCCATGTCAGCAGAACGTTGTCGCGCAAATAATTGAAATGCGAAACACCGCCTTCATCGGCGCGCAGATATTTGACCGGCGCCGATACGTTAATCGGTTGCACGTTACGCCAGCACAAACGCACCGCGGCTTCAGGGTCGAAATCGAAGCGACGCATCCAGTGATTTTTCTTCATCACTGCGAGTAGCGGTGCAATGGGATACACGCGAAAGCCAAACAGCGAATCGCCGATGCCCATCCCCAGCGTTTCGAGATTTGCCCACCAGTTCGACACGCGTCTGCCTTTTACGCGCAACGATGGCGCCGATGCATCGAATTGCGGCATGCCGAGCACCATCGCCTGCGGTTGGCGCTGCGATGTCTGCATGAATTCGACGATGCATTGCGCGGGATGTTGTCCATCCGAATCCATCGTCAGCACATGTGTAAAACCTTCGGCGGCGGCGCGTTCGATGCCGTGCATAACGGCTGCGCCCTTGCCGCTGTTTTGCGGCAACACGAGTACGCGTAATCCGGCGTCGTCTTCGGCCATTTTGCGCAGGCCTTCTGCGGTACCGTCGGTGCTGCCGTCGATAACCACCCACACCGGTTCCCACTGTGCGCGTGCCGAACGCACCGTTTCGTAAACACGAGCGCCGGGATTGAAACTCGGAATCAATACGAGATGAGTATTGGCGCGTTCAGGCATAGGGCCGGCGCTCCGCAAGTTGCGTTGCATCATTTGTGTTTTGCATAGGGGGTTGCAGTGTGGCGCGTTGTAACTCATCGCGCAGATAGTTTTCGATATCGGCGACAAATTGGCTGACATCGCCGGTGGGTGCGGAAAACCGTTTGCCGAGTCGAATGCGATAAATCATCGGCATATCGGGGCGACGCGATAGTGGCCACGTCTTGCCGAGAAATTCGGAATTGGTTTCGATCAATAACGTTTGCACCGGCGCACCGGCACGCTTCGCGATTAGACCGGTGCTCGGTTTGCAGATATTGACGGGCGGCGTAACCGTGCGCGTGCCTTCGGGAAAAAGCAGTAAAAAACTGCCGCGATTCAATTCGTGCACTGCCTGCTTGATCATATGCATCGGCGGATCGTTGCGAATGTAACGTGCGAGGCGCGCGCCGCTGCCGAAAAAAATACTGTCCATTAATGTCGATTTCATGATGCATGCGATATTCGGAAATTTCGAAATCACCATCACGGCATCGAGCAGGCTCGGATGATTCGGTGCGAGGATCAGCCCTTCTTTTTCATCGCGTAATGCATCGAGCTCGGATAAATCGAAACGGCACGCGCCGATAAATTCCAGTGAATGCAGATAAAACCAAAAGCCGCGCATGATCGTCCAGCGGCCGAGCTTTTCGCCGACGCGCTGCGGCAGCAATGGATAAAGCGGCACTGCAAACACGCTCCACAGCAGACACAGTACGCCGAGCGTGCCGAGGCCCACGTACAAGCGAATATATTCAGACAGGCGGAGCAGCATAATTAGGTTTCGGTTGCGTGGCCGCGATTCGATGAGGGCGGCCGATTATATGTATGTCGAAACGATCGATTATTCGTCCGCTTCAACGCGTTGCGATGATTGGCCGATTATCCATGAAATCGCGATGCCGCCGGCGACATAATGCTTGCTCGTGACCAGCGGACTATCTTTGAAAACCGCGCCGTTCAGCGAGTCGTAACGGATAAAACCGCCAACCCAATAATTGGGAAAACGTTTCGATACCGCGCTGAGCAGTTGCCAGCCGGCATAACCACCGGGCGCGTTGTATGCCGGGCGAGTTGTCGTCGCGAAGCGATCGGCGACCGAATAAAAATACTCGTGCTGACGCTTGCTGCCGTAAATCGGTCCGACGAGAAGGCCGACATTCCAACCGTGCAAACCACCCGGATTGATCACATCGAAATTCAAGCGCGGTGTGAATTGCCAACCGACCGACTGCGGATCTGCTTCGACGGTAAACGCGTAGCGTGCCGGTAAACGCAAATCGAGCGAACGTTGTCGATCGTCGGAGCGCCACAACGTGAGATCGAGCGATGGTCCGATCTCGACCGTCGGTTTTAAATCGGGCATACCGTTGCGTGCGTCGATGTGATCGCTATCGACCGGAATCGATGCGCTGGTGCTGACATTCAGATTGATGCGATCGGCGTCGAAGAAAATTCCACGAATGCCATTGCGATCAGCCTTGAATATCTCGCCGCGATAAATGAAATACGGAGTGGGTAAAATTAAAGAGCGTTGTTCGTCGGAGCCGCGATAAGCAGGAAAGCTGACACCGCCCACGCCGATACCCGCTTCCCACAACGGCTTTTGCTCGGCAATGACAGGTTGTGTCATCAGTAATGCTAAAAAAGTCGCGACACGCCAGCGCATCATGCGCGCGACAACTCGGTATCGATGCCGGCGCTCGCTTCGACTTCAACCAGCAAATCGGTGCGGCAGATATCGGCCTGCAAATAAATTGCACGCGGCACGGCGCCGAGCCATCGTTCGATTTCTGCTTTGATCGCATCGTTATCGCTGGCGTTGCGCACGTAGACTTTATACGTGAAATCCGCGCGCGCGAATTGTCGCCGCTGAGTGGATTCGTTAGCTGCGTCGATCAGGCTATCGATATTCGCCAGTAGCTCGCGCGTCTGCGCGGCGACATCGTCAGCATGCAATGTGCGATGACCGACAATGCTGGCGGTGCCGGAAATAAATAATAAATCGGTGCCGGCGCAATCGATCAAATTCGCGCGCGAGAAAATCGGGCTGCGCGGACCGTATGCGGAGGGGTAGTGATAAGCGGCGGTTTGACGCGGATTTTCAATGGCGACGGGTACGCTGCGACCGGCAATAAAATAGATTCCGAGTTCACCGCTTTCCGTGCCTACCGCACTGGCTGCCGGAACATTGCCGGCTGTTGCGCGTCCGCTGGCTTCGAACGCGATCTGACGATCGATATTGAATTGACGATAGCGCTCAAGCCCGTGTTCGACCGTATTAATTTGCGGAATGAAATTCCACACGCGCCACAACTGCGGAAATTGCAGGCGATCGAGCAGCGCGAAAATTTCCTGATAGGCCGTGCGCGTCGCCCGTTGCAGTGCGCTGTGTTCGGCATCGGTTGGAAATTGTGTTTCATCGAGCGAGATATGGCCGAATAACACTTCATCGCAATAACGATAATGCAGCGCACCCGCGTTGCCCGCACGCAACGGCGAAGAGCAATACCAATTTTCATGCGCGACCTTTGCATCGAGGCAGGACATCGTGACAAGCAGATTCTGCATCGGCTCGGTCGATGTGGCGTAGGTCACACTACCGAGCGAGTCAGCGTCGAGCGCAGCCGGCGGTGAACTCGAATCAGTCAATAAATAACGAAGTTTTAGCATTGACGAAGTTTTAGTATTGAATTGAATAGGGGGCTATAAAGGAGGTTTGGACTGTACTGATTCGCCTGCAGCCATGTCAATTATTGCTGGCCGATGCTCAAGGCTAGCCCATGCGCGCTTGGACGTGGGTCGCATCTGTAATAGAATTCGGCTCGAAAAATTCTAACGCGCGTATGGTTGCCCCATGTCGGAAATTAAAAAATCAGAAATCCCCGTTACCCCCGAATTACTGCGAGAACTCGCCGAGATGACCGTATCCACGCTCAATCTCGAAATCGCACCAGCGGATATTTTGCCGGATGAGCCCTTATACGGCGAAGGGCTGGGTCTCGATTCCATCGATATTCTCGAAATCGCCCTCGTCGTTTCGAAAAAATTCGGTGTACAGATCAAGGCCGACAGTGACGACAACGTACAAATTTTTGCGTCGCTGCGCAGCCTTGCCCAGCATATTGCCGCCCATCGCAGCAAATAATCGATATCACCCGGCACGGAACGACACAAGTCGAAGCGAAATCAATCGTTAAGGCTTCACATCCGATTTCAGAATTTTCTCGATAATAATTTGGAGCCGCCATGGAAGAGAAGCATTCAGTCGCAGCGCATTCGATCGCACCCAATATCACCGCTCCGCATGTTCCGCTCACCGAATACTATGCCGATGAGTCGAAGCGAGCCGATTTCATCCGTGAAATGTTCGACAGCACCGCCGAAGATTACGATCTGATCGAGCGCGTACTCGGCTTCGGGCGCGGTTCGTGGTATCGCCGCTCCGCGCTCGCACGCGCGGGCCTGACTGCGGGTATGAAAATTCTCGACGTTGGAATGGGCACTGGCCTGGTCGCGCGCGAAGCGGTGCGCATCGTCGGCGATGCGCGACTCGTCACCGGCATCGATCCGAGCCCGGCCATGATGGAACAGGCGAAATTACCCGGCGTAAATTTGGTCGAAGGTTTTGCCGAGTCGCTGCCGTTTCCCGATGCATCGTTCGATTTTCTCAGCATGGGTTATGCGCTGCGTCACATCAGCGATCTATCGGTGGCATTTCGCGAATTTCGGCGTGTGTTGAAACCCGGCGGCAAACTCTGCCTGCTCGAAATCAGTTGCCCCGCGTCGCCGCTCGGAAAATTCATTCTAAAAAATTACATGCGTCGCGTTGTGCCGTTGATCGCCGCTGTTGTCGGACGAAAAACCAATACGCGTCAACTGTGGCGTTACTACTGGGACACGATCGAAGCCTGCGTGCCGCCCGCGACCATCGTCGCCGCGCTGCACGAAGCGGGCTTTAGCGATGCACGCCGTTATATCGACGTGCAAATCATGAGTTTCTTTTCCGAATATCAGGCCACCAAGGCGAATTAAAAATGTCCGGGCCCGCCATGCTGGGGCATTTGATCCTCGAATGTTTAACGCGCAAGGAATTGCCGCGCATTCCCGAGCCGCAGCTGGTCATGGACGATCCAATAAAAGTCGAAGCGTTCATGGCAAGCGGCCGCGAGGATGGGATTTTAGCGTTCCTGTATTTATTCCATTCGTTGCAGGCAGCACCGATTATTCGAAATGGCGACCGAGTCCTCGATCTCGCCTGCGGCCCCGGCAATCAATTAATGCAAATGGCGCGGCTTAATCCGCACGCGAATTTTATCGGAATCGATGCGTCCGAAAGCATGCTCGAACGTGCCAGCGCAGCGATGCGCAGCAACGGCATCGACAATGTGCAACTCGTACACGGCGACATCACCAATCTGAAAAATTTCCCATCGAAAAGTTTCGGCTGCGTACTCTGCACCATGTCGCTGCATCACCTGCCCGACGTGTTGTCGTTGATCCGCGCAATGACCGAAGCAGCTCGCGTTTT
>CAMLJR010000170.1 GCA_946480345.1 uncultured Spongiibacteraceae bacterium | reverse complement strand
CAGTAGAGATATCGAACAGCAACTGCATGCGCTGCAGGACGAGCATAAAAACTATCGCTACGACGTCAACGCGCATTTCAATCGAACCGCAGAATTACTCAGCCAGATGGCCGAAAGCTATCGCGAAGTCCACAACCATCTGGCACGCGGCGCGATCGATTTGTGCGATCCCGGCGCTGTGAAACTGCTGAAATTATTGCCGGAAAAAGCGCCCGTGCTAGAGGAACAGCGCTCCGCCAATATCGAGCCACCGCGTGATTACGCACTAAAAACGCCTTACGACAAAAGCGTGCTCGACGAAGATTTTGGATTGGAAAAAGCACGCGGGCATCACACCCCGGAACCGCCCCGCTATTGATCCCTCACGGCTAACAGCTACGCCGGATTATCGATATCGATAAAGCGGTGCTCGATGTTCAACAGCCTCGCCAAATAGTCACCCACTGCCCGCGCGCCATAGCGCTCGGTGGCGTGGTGACCGGCGGCGATGAAGTGAACTCGGAGTTCGCGCGCCGCATGTACCGTCTGTTCGGAAATTTCACCGCTTAAAAACGCATCCAGGCCTAACGCTGCAGCCTGCTCGATGTATGACTGAGCACCCCCAGTACACCAACCGATTCGCTTGATGGCGTGGTCACCACCCGCAATTAACTGGGGCCTGCGCCCCAGGCGCTGTTCGACCAATTCACCAAAATCTGACAGCCGCATGACTTCGGGCAGTTCGCCGATATTGCCGATGGGATTGGCGACCGGCTGCAATCCACCGGTGATCGAAATACCGAGCCGTTTTGCTAATTGCGCGTTATTACCCAGCTCCGGGTGCGCATCGAGTGGCAGGTGATAAACGATCAGGCTGATGTCGTGGTTCAACAATAGTTGCAAACGTTTGCGCTTCATCCCGACGACCGGCGCAGACTCGCCTTTCCAGAAATAACCGTGATGTACCAATATCGCATCGGCGCGCGCCGCAACCGCAGCTTCGAGCAAATCGAGACTCGCCGTCACACCCGATACCAGTCGTCGCACTTCAGCTCGACCCTCGACTTGAAGTCCATTCGGACAGTAATCCTGGAAGCGTTCGGGCGTTAACAGCTGATTTGCGCTATTTACCAGCTCAATCAATGTGGTCGGCATCGCAATCCTCATATCCAGCGGCGGTTCGAGAAAGGTCATGGTAGGCTGGCGGCCATTTTAGCCCGACCCCTCGGATCATTTATGCGTTCACTTTTGCGCTTTCTCGGCTGGCCAACGCTGTGCGGCGTCCTCGCCGGCCTATTGATCGCTACCGCGTTATCGAGCGACGGCATCTCGCTTCCTTTCGGCGGCACGCGCGAGCCCTATTCCTACGCCGACGCGGTGGGTCGTGCGGCGCCTGCGGTAGTCAACATCTACACCAGCAAAACCGTGCGCAGTTCGTTGAATCCGCTATTGGAAGATCCGCTGTTTCGCCGCTTCTTCAACCGTGGCACCAGCAAACAGCAGGAGCGTATTCAGCGCAGCCTCGGCTCCGGCGTGATCATTAATGACGACGGCTATGTACTCACCAATCATCACGTCATCAACGGGGCCGACGAAATCGTGGTTCTGCTCGCCGATGGCCGCGAGGCACTGGCGCGGGTAGTCGGGTTCGACACCGAAACCGATCTCGCCGCGCTGAAAATCGATGTACCCAACCTGGAACCGATCGCGATTGGCGATTCGGCGCGCGCGCGTGTCGGCGATGTCGTGCTCGCGATTGGCAATCCGTACGGCTTCGGGCAATCGGTGTCGCAGGGCATCATCTCGGCGACCGGACGCTATGGTCTCCGGCTCGCGACCTACGAAGATTTCCTGCAAACCGATGCGGCAATTAATCCGGGGAATTCGGGCGGCGCGCTGATCGATGCACGCGGCCGACTGGTTGGCATCAACACGGCCATTTATACGCAAAATGGCGGCTCGAGTGGCATCGGCCTCGCGATTCCCGCAGATCTTGCGATTCGAACAATGCAGGATTTAATCGAATACGGCCACCCGATGCGCGGCTGGCTCGGCATCGAGGTACAGCGATTGTCGGCTGCGCTCGCGCTGCAAAATAATCTCGATCCCGGCAATGGCGTCGTCATTACCGGGCTCTACAACGAAGGACCGGGCGTGCAGGCGGGGCTCCATCCTGGCGATATCCTGCTGTCGATCAATGGCCAAGCGGTCGGAGATGGGCATGCGGGATTAAACCTGCTGGCGGCAACGCGACCCGGCGATAAGGTCACGCTGGTGGTTGTGCGGACAGGGAAGAAAGTGCAGTTGCAGATGGTGGTGGGCACGCGCCCGGCACTATCGGAATCGGCGGGCTAACGAAAATCAAAAGGTCCCGTCTGAGAAACTCAGACGGCGAGCCCTTCTTTAATTGCGGTCAGCAGACGATCGCTATCCGCCGGCTCACCAACGGTGAGCCGCAGACAATCGCGCAATTGCGGATGCGCGCCGTCGAGGCATTTCACCAGAATATTTTGCTGCTTCAAGAATTCGAACAACGGTCGCGCGCGCCCCTCCTGCGTTCGCACGAGCACAAAATTCGCTTCGCTCGGCCATACCTGCAACTCGGCAATGCTGCGTAATTCCGACATCAACCGTTCGCGCTCGGCGCGAATCGCCGCCGTCTGCTGACGAATGACCTGAAAATTTTCGAGCGCGAATTCGGCGCTCAATTGCGTCAGCACATTGATGTTGTACGGCAGTCGAATTTTTTCGATTTCGTGCAGCCACGCAGCGTCGCCAATCAACAGACCGAGCCGCAAACCCGCGAGCCCGACTTTCGACAGCGTGCGCATGATCAGCACGTTGTCGTAATCCTGCGCGAAACTCAGATGATCGGCATCGGTGAATGCGGTGTACGCCTCATCGAGAATCACCAATCCTTCGGCCGCTTCGATCACCGCGCGCACGCGATCCACCGAAAACAAATTGCCGGTCGGGTTATTCGGCAGCGCGAGAAAAATCAACGCGGGTTGATGCTGTTTGATCGTGGCGAGCATCGCATCGAGATCGAGATCGAAATTCGCATCGAGCGGCACGCCCACATAATCGAGACCGGTCAGCGTTGCGATCATCCGATACATCACGAAACCCGGCTCCGGCGCGAGCACGCAGCGTCCGCGCGCGGCAACCAGCAGCGCGAGCATCTGGATGATTTCGTCGGAACCGTTGCCGAGCAAAATATCGTGGCCAGCGGCCACGCCCATTTCACGACGCAGACCCTCGCGCACGGCAGCTGCCTGCGGATCGGGATAACGGTTGATCGACGCATCGCGCAATTTTTCCAGCCACGCGGCGATCATTTCGTCGGACCAGCGATACGGATTTTCCATTGCATCGAGCTTGATCATGCCGGTCGCAGGCGGCACGTGATACGCGTTCAATACACGAATTTCGGGACGCACCCACTGCTGTATACGCGCACTGATTCGCTCGCTACTCACACTTGCTGCTCCATGATTTCGGTTTGCATAAACCAGTTAATGTCTGCTGGCGGAAAAATCAATTGCGCCGGGTTTTACGATTTTGTTTCGAGTCGCATTTCTGCGGAGCGCGCGTGCGCGGTCAGCGCTTCACCCTGCGCCAACTTTGACGCGACCCGCGCCAATGTCTGCGCACCGGCTGGCGAACAATGAATAATCGAGCTGCGCTTCTGGAAATCGTACACGCCGAGCGGCGAAGAAAACCGCGCGGTGCTCGATGTCGGCAATACGTGATTCGGGCCGGCGCAATAATCGCCCAGCGCCTCGGGCGTATGACGACCCATGAAAATGGCGCCCGCATGGCGCAATGCGGGTAATAAAGAATCGGGATTGTCGATCGACAATTCGAGATGCTCTGGCGCCATGCGATTGCTGATCGCAACGGCTTCGTCGAGATCGCGCACCTGTATCAGCGCACCACGATTTTTTAATGAAACGGAAATAATCTCGCGGCGCGGCATCGTCGGCAGTAATTTTTCGATACTGCGCTCGACCGAATCCAAAAATTTTGCGTCGGGACTCAGCAGAATCGATTGGGCATTTTCGTCGTGCTCGGCCTGCGCAAATAAATCCATCGCAATCCAATCGGGATCGGTGCCGCCGTCGCAGATAATCAGAATTTCCGAGGGACCGGCGACCATATCGAGGCCGACGTGACCGAACACCATGCGCTTTGCGGTCGCGACATAGATGTTGCCGGGCCCGACAATTTTGTCGACCTTCGGAATTAATTGCGTACCGTAAGCGAGCGCAGCAATCGCCTGCGCACCGCCGACAGTAAATACACGATCGACACCGGCGATCGCCGCAGCGGCAAATACCAATTCGTTAATTTCGCCATTCGGCGTCGGCACTGTCATGACGATTTCATCGACACCTGCCACTTTCGCCGGCAACGCATTCATCAGCACCGACGACGGATACGACGCTTTACCGCCAGGTACGTAAATACCGACGCGCTGCAACGGCGTGATTTTCTGACCGAGCACGGTGCCATCGGCTTCGCTGTACTGCCACGATTCCTGTTTTTGCTTTTCGTGATAACTGCGAATGCGCTGCGCGGCGGTTTCAAGCGCAGTGCGCGCCTCAGTCGAAATGTTAGAGAGCGCCTGTTGCAACCGCGATTGTGGTAGTTCGAGCGCAGCGGGCGTATCGATTGTCAGGCGATCGAAACGCTGGCTGTATTCGAGCACTGCGGAATCGCCGAACGTCCGCACCGCATGCAGAATTTCCTGTACCGCATTTTGCACCGCGTCGTCGGACACAGAATCCCACGCGAGCAATTGCGCGAATTCACGTTCGAAATTCGCATCCTGCGAGTGCATACGGCGGATCAATGCGGTGCTGTTCATCGTGTAACCCGAATGGTTATCGCTTAACTCAACTGACGTTTTGCTACGGCGCTGCGCAAACTTTCGATTACGTCCTGCACGCGCTCATGTTTACATTTCATTGCGGCTTTATTCACGACCAAACGTGAGCTGATATCGGCGATCAATTCGAGCGGCTCCATGCCGTTCGCACGCAAGGTATTGCCGGTGTCGACGATATCGACGATCAGATCGGCGAGATCCATCAATGGCGCCAACTCCATCGCGCCGTATAACTTGATGATGTCGGCCTGCACGCCGCGTTCGGCGAAATGCTGTTTGGCGACGTTGACGAACTTTGTCGCGACGCGAATGCGTGCACGTGGCAGCGTTCGATTTTTCAGCCCCGCCGTCATCAGGCGGCAACGCGCGATACCCAGATCGAGCGGTTCGTATAAGTCGGCACCATCGTATTCGAGCAGCATATCTTTGCCCGATACACCAATATCCGCTGCGCCATGCCGCACATACGTCGGCACGTCGGAACCGCGCAACACCACCAAACGCACGTCTGGCTGCGTTGTTTCGAAAATCAGTTTGCGGCTGCTCGCGATATCTTCGAGCGGCGCTATACCCGCCTCAGCCAACAACGGCAGCGTTTCCTTCAGAATGCGCCCTTTGGTCAGCGCGATG
>CAMLJR010000169.1 GCA_946480345.1 uncultured Spongiibacteraceae bacterium | reverse complement strand
GCTGCTGCTGGGGCTTTTTAATTCGCTGCAATTTACCAGTATGAATTCGATGGCCTATGCGGATATCGATGAAAAAAACATGAGCATGGCGAGCACGATTGCCAGCTCGTTTCAGCAATTGTCGATGAGTTTCGGACTTGCATGCGGTTCTCTGGTGGTCGCATGGTTTTTGGGTGACGTCGCCCAAACGCAGCGCGATGCCGTTGTCGAGGCGTTGCATCATGCATTTCTCGCGTTAAGCTTAGTGACGGCCTTTTCTTCGTTATCGTTTTGGCCGCTGCGGTCAAACGATGGCGAAAGCATCAGTGGCGGCGCCCGAAAAGAAGACGAATCGCTCGCGGTTTAGCGGAATGGTCCGTAATGCGGCGCCATATTGAGCGCAGCATTCGATAATCGATAAACCTCTACTAAGGAGGGAGCCGAATATGGCAAAGGATCAGGCAGGGGATCCCGAATATCGTCGCTTGCTACAGGTTGTAGAGCAGGCGCAGCACGCGCAACGTCAGGCTGAACTGCGATTGTCGCAAGTGCTGGAAGTTTCCGGCGATTTGTACTGGGAGCTGGATGAGCAATTTCGATTCGTCGAAATTTCCGGCATCAAGCGTCAACCGAGCGCGACATTTTTCGGCAAAACCCGTTGGGATGCGACCTTCGACGGCTGCCCCGTA
This sequence comes from uncultured Spongiibacteraceae bacterium, assembly GCA_946480345.1. The sequence goes on along the minus strand of CAMLJR010000169.1, from coordinate 4,840 downwards.
AGCGGCACATGGGACGACCATCGGCTGACGCTCGAAAGCCACCAACCGTTTTCCGATTTTGAAGTGCGTTATAACGATGGCTCCGGCGCGTTTATTTTTTTCGCCGTCAGCGGTGTCCCTATTCGCGATGCAGGTGTCTTCAAAGGCTATCGCGGCATCTCTAAAGACATTACCGAACGCAAACGCAGCGAAGAGCGCATTCGCTATCTCGCGAGCCACGATAGCCTCACCGATTTACCCAATCGAATCATGTTCAGCGAAATACTGAATTTGGCGATTCAGCATGCGCGCCGATATCACCGTGAATTCGCCGTGCTGTTCGTCGATCTCGATCGCTTCAAAATCATCAACGATTCGCTCGGTCATGAGGCGGGCGATTCGTTGCTGCGCGAAGTCGGCATACGGTTGCGACATGCGTTGCGTGCCAGCGATACCATCGCGCGTTTGGGCGGCGATGAATTTGCGGTGTTGGCGCAGGAAATCAGCACCGCAGAGCAGGCGCTCGCGGTAGCGCGAAAGGTGCTTAATGCCGTATCGCAGCCGCTGACTATCGTAGGGCAGGAGTGCCGCATCACCGCGAGTATCGGTATCAGCTTTTATCCAGGCGATGCGCAGGATGAATCGTCGATGATGAAAAACGCCGACATCGCGATGTATCGCGCGAAGGAGGAAGGTAAAAATCGCGTACAGCTTTATTCGGAGAATATCAAAGAGACAACGCTCGAACGCATGGCATTGGAAAACAGTATGCGCCGGGCACTCGAGCGCAACGAATTCGTGTTGCATTATCAAGCCAAGTTGAATTTACAAACCCGCCAGATCAGCGGGGCGGAAGCGTTGCTGCGCTGGCACCATCCCGATTTAGGTTTAATCATGCCGAATCGGTTCATTCCGCTCGCCGAGGAAACCGGGTTGATCGTGATGATCGGCAAGTGGGTATTAAAAACAGCCTGCGAACAAAACATGGCGTGGCAGCGCCTTGGATTGCCTTCGATATGTATGGCGGTTAATTTGTCGGCGCGTCAGTTCGGCGACGAATTTCTGCTGGAGGACATCACGAATACATTGCAGACAACCGGTATGCCTCCCGAACTGCTCGAATTGGAACTCACCGAAAGCATGGTGATGCAAAATCCGGAGCGTGCAGTAAAAACACTTAAGGCGCTAAAGTCACTCGGCGTGCGGCTGGCGATCGATGATTTTGGTATCGGCTATTCTTCGCTCGCGACAATCAAACAATTCCCTTTCGATATTTTAAAGGTAGACCGTTCGTTCATCCGGAATCTGCCGCAAAATGTCGAAGACAAGGCGATTACCGAAGCGATTTTGACGATGGGAAAAACGTTGAGCCTCACCGTCGTTGCCGAAGGCGTGGAAACCGCCGAGCAGGAAGCTTATTTGCGCGAGCGGAATTGCAACGAAACGCAGGGCTATTATTTCAGCAAACCCATAGCAGCCGATGCCTTTGTGAAATTCATCGGTCGTCACAATAAAGATCGCGCTGCGCAAAAAAAGTGATCGTTGTATCTAGAAAAAACTAAGGGGTACGGAATGGATAACACAGCGCTGCTATGGATTGTCAGCTTATTGATTTCGATGATTTCCGTGGCGGTGTTTTTGTTTCTCAGTTACAACCACCGCAAAAAAATCGATCGATTGTCACGACAGGTGCGTGATTACACTCCGCGTCTGGTCGATGCTTTTTTACAACGAGAAGCACAGGCCGTGCGTCACCGTCTGCGCGCCGCTATTGCCGCAAACACCGACCCAACGCCCCTTGAGCAGCTGCGTGTGCAGTGGCTCGAAGCAGAATTCACCGCACTCGTCGAAGGCGGCAAGCGCCACAGCGATTATGCTGCGCTGCAGCGCGCAACGCAGCCGCTTGTCCGCATGCTGACGCAAACAGCCGCGCCGGAAAAATGGGATTCCAAGAAAGCGGTTACCAGTTTGCAGAAGGCTCGCGAAGTTATCGCCACCCAAAGCGAAGCGATTTCCGGATATCGCCAGGTTGCAGCCACGCGTCCGCCGGTTCCCGCGCAATTCTCCGCGGTGCTCGATAACGTCGATAAGAATAATTCAGATCTGGTCGCCACCATTGCACGTTTGCAAACCGAGCTGGCGACGATGCATGGCCGTTTCGACAGCGTCAACGCGGAGCTTACCGAATCCCAGGAAAAGCTTCGACGCGCGCAGCAACCGATTGATATTCATGTATCGACGACATCGACGGATGCGCTGGACCCGGCGCAGCAACAAGCCGCACGCGAACTACTGAGTGAAATCGAGCAGGCGTATCAACAAAGCGTGACGGAAATGAATCGAATGCGTACGCTCAACAGGGAGCAGCGTTCGTTGATCCTGCAGCTGGAAAACGAGCTATTGCAGTTGCGCGGTAATTCGGAGCAATACGAAACCTCATCGGCGCTACTCGAAAAAATGAAATTGCAGTTGCGCGATTATGAAACATGCACGGTTATTCTGGAGATGGAAACCGATTCTCTACGCGAGCGTGTCGAAACGCTGAGCACTTCACTCTCGCGCGATGAACATTCGGCTACAGGCATCGCTCATCCGCCCGCTGCTGCCGCGATAAGGAATTCTGCGGATAAAAAATATCAATCCGAATTGCCCATGACGCTGCTGACCGATTTGACGAAATTAACCGCGGGGGAAGACATTGCATCGCGTGTAGTTATCTATTTGCGCGATCTTCATTTGACCGCCACCTTACTTATCAAGCAGGGGAATGACGAAACCTGGGCATCGAGTGAAGGCGTCGTCGATGCTCAGCATAAACGTCTGTTGCAATCGATCGCGCCCACCGTCGGTAAACCTCGCGTTATCATCGATGAGAACACATTGCTGTTATTTCCTTCGTGCGGTGTATTGCTGCATAGCAGCAATCGAAATAACGCAAATTTTGAAACGCTCTGCGCCAGTGTCGAGGCGGTCATGACGGTGCTGAATCATTGGCTGGGTCTGAGTGCCCATGAGCCCGGAAGGCCCAAGCAAAAAAGTGCCGCATTGCGCAATCGTATGACCGGAGTTTTAACGCAGCACGAATACGTGACAGCCGAACACGAGCGTATCAATGAACAACTACGTCAGGAACTCAACACGGTATTTGCCGCAACCACATTGACGCCGGTACAGCGTCAAATGATCGGCTCGATGATGGAGGACTTCGATGCGCAAATCGAAATAATCGTCAAAGCCGGCAAGCTGATCCATACCGAATTGAAATCGGCGTTGATCGAACTTGAAAAAGCGGAGCCTGCTTCTTGATTCAGGCGTGTAAATAATTCGATGCCGCAATGGCGAAGGTGTAATCTAACGGTCTTACTCAGCAGCGGAATTCCGCATGTCTATCGAGCGTCGCAAGCATAATCGGATAAACGTAGGCTGGCCTGCACGAGTCGGAAAAAAGGGGCTGGGAGTATCCGCTGCTCAAATTGAAGATATTTCCTTGGGCGGTGTTTTTCTTGAATCGACTTTATCGATCGACGAGGGTGACCACGTTCTTCTGGAAATGCACGCCACGATACTGAGCGAGCCGCAGCGCATCCTTGCCGAAGGAAAAATCATGCGCAAAATAAGCCGCGAATCCAAGTTCGGTTACGGCGTTCAATTCACACGCATCGGCGATGCTGCGCTGCAACAGTTATTGCGATTGATAGCGACCAGCTGGAAGGGCGGTTGATTAGCTCGAAAAAAGCGCTTCGTTGATTTCTTCGGGCATGGTCATGCGGCGAATCAAATTGAACTGCTGCTGTGCCTCGGCGTAATCCCGCGATAAATAATGTAGCCATTGTTTGATACGGCCATTGCGGTAACGCGCCGATACTTTCAACTCCACGCAATTCCAGAAATGCTGAAGCAGCCGATGCATTTCCGCCCACGGTAGTGCGCCTTCCAATTCGCCGCGAATCATCAAGGCCAACGCTGGATTTGCCACTGCGCCCCGACCGATCATGATGTCAGTGGAACCCGAGATCGCCAGACAGCGACGCGCATCGTCGGCGCTCCAGATTTCTCCATTCGCAACGATGGGAATATCCAACGATTCCTTGATCGTCGCTATCCATTCCCAGTATGCAGGCGGTTTATAGCCATCGGTTTTCGTGCGCGCATGTACGACGATTTCTTCCGCGCCGCCTTCTTGTAGCGCCTGTGCGCAGGTGACTGCATGGGCGGGTGTGTCATATCCCAGGCGCATTTTGGCGGTAAGGGGTGTTTGTTTCGGCAATGCGGCGCGCACGGCTGAGACGATTTCGAACATCCGATCGGGCTCTTTCAATAGCGTCGCGCCACCGCCATGACGATTCACGGTTTTTGCCGGGCAACCGAAATTGATATCGATGCCGTACGCGCCGAGGCTCGCAAGTTTCGCAGCGTTCTCCGCCATGCAAGCGGGATCGGAGCCCAGCAGTTGTACGCGCACCGGAACGCCGGAAGGCGTGCGGCAATTATTTTTCAGCTCCGGCACGACGCGATAAAAGCTGCTCGCGGGCAACAGTGTGTTAGTGACACGAATAAATTCGGCGACGCATAAATCGACGCCGCCGTTACGCGACGGCGTATCGATGGTGTTGCCGACACGTGTCAGCGTATCGCGCAGCACATAGTCGAGAAGCCCTTCCATGGGGGCGAGCAAAATTCGCATTAAGGAACCTGATTCTAAGGAACTGCGGCGCCGCGAGCTGTCGTGAATAGTGCGTACCATTCTTCGCGGCTTAGCACGACATCGTTCGCGCGGCAGCTATCGATCAATCGGGTCGAATGCATTGTGCCGACAATCGGTTGAATGCCGGCTGGATGACGCAGCAGCCAGGCAAGAACG
>CAMLJR010000168.1 GCA_946480345.1 uncultured Spongiibacteraceae bacterium | reverse complement strand
GGCGCTGAAGGCGCCTCCCTCGAACACGTTAAATTATTGGTAGAGAGAGGTGCTAATTTGGAGACAAAGGATAGCCTGGGTGTTACGGCTTTAATCACAGCGATGGATACCAATCAACCTGATCGAGCAATTTATCTTGTCGAGAAGGGGGCGAATGTCAACGCCATCGAAAATAGCGGCGTCAGTGCTATGTGGAGCGCAAAACTATCCATAGAATCTCAACAGCCCGGCGAAATGCGGACCCAATTTGAAAAACTCCGCGATCTGATGATTTCCAAAGGCGCAAAATACCCGCCCGATCCGCCCGCAAAGGTTCGCGAATGGATGCGCTCTCAAGGAATGAAGGTTTCGGGCACCGATTAAGTTTGATGGATGCGCGCTGCATACCGGTTACGATCGGTTGCGCGGTCGAGACGCCCGCCGAGAAAAATCACGAGGTCGTGAGTAAAAAACGTTGTTATTCAATAGCAGCAACTTAAACGGGAAAAATTACTTGTCAGGAGGACTTATGAAGTCAGTGTACTGGGTACTACCACTTATTCTGCTCATTTCATCGTGTGGTGGAGAAAGCGGAAAGAAATATATCGGCCTGTGGGAGGAAGAAAATAACGACTACCACCAGTTTATAAAAATTTCGCGAGAAGGAGACAATCTCGTTTTCACGGACGGTGTTCGCGTAACCGCAGAAGGCGTTAATACTGAAAACGGAAAGTCCTTTGCGCTCACTCGCCAAGGTGAGCAATGGATAGGTCCGTTGGGGATGGCGTTCGCGTTAACCGACGACGACAAGCTGATCTTCGCGGGAGATTCCTACAGCCGCGCCGGCGATGCACGAATTGCAGGGCTCCAAAAGGAGGTTGCCAGAGCGGACGCTGAGCGTGAGCGCAAGCGGGCGGAGATAGAGGCAGAAAATGCGCGTATTCAACAGGAACATAAACAGCGAATGAAGTTGATCGCAGAAAACAAGCCTGCGTGTGATGCGTTAATGAGCGAGTACAAAGCCAAAAGACAGGATATTTATAGGGCGACGCGTCCGGCCTCCGAAAGAGCCAAGAAAAAACAATTGGTGGAAAACCTTTCGATGGAATACAAAGAAAAGCAAAAGGCTATACCCGGCTGCAATCGCTATATTTGATGCCAGAGCGCTTTCGCGAAAAATTTTCGGTCGCCAGTTATCGGCTATTCATCAGATAAATAGCTGATATATAGCTGCATCCAGTTACGATCGATTGCACGGTCGAGACGCTGGTGTTATTAAAAATCGGCGAATAAATCGCCGATTTTTTTGAAGTAATGCCGCAGCTTCTATCCAAAAAATCTATTTTTATGCCGTGATTTTTATCACGCCGAATTCGAAGCAATACTTCCCGCAGAAACGGTCATAGCTTCGCCGCTGATATAGCGAGCTTCGTCAGAAAGCAAAAATAAAATCGTGTTCGTCACATCGATGGGTTGTACCCATGGCACGCCTTGCGGCAAATACGGGTTGGCTTCCATGCGCGCGATGAATTCTTCTTTGGTGGGTTTAGGTTTGTCTGGGAACGCGCGGCGGTACGCGGCGTCGTTTAACAAAAGGGGGGTGGCGACGGCGGTGGGGCACACTGCGTTGACGGTGATGCCTTGATTCGCTGTTTCGAGCGCCGCGCTTTTGACTAATCCAATCACGGCCCATTTCGAAGCGGCGTAATGGCCCAAGTTGGCGACTCCTCCACGTCCCGCCATCGATGAGGTGACGACGATGCGGCCGAAATTCTGCTTTTGCATGTGCGGTAGTGCCGCTCGCATCACATTGAACACGCCATACACATTGGTTTGCATCACATCGTCGAAGGCGGCGTCAGATAAATAAGCAGCTTTCCCCATACTCAAAATTCCCGCGTTCGCGAGCAGATAATCGATCTTGCCGAAGGTTTCGACAGTGCGGTCGATGAGTGCTTGCATGGCTTTGGCATTGCGCACATCCGCGCGCACGGCGAGGCATTTTCTGCCCAGCGCTTCGACGCGACGCTGCGTTTCGGCCAGATCGGCAGCGCTGGCCAACGGGTAATCGAGCGAGCCAATCGACGCTGCGATATCGCAGATGACAATGTCCGCGCCTTCGCGCGCCAATTGTTCGGCATGGCTGCGACCCATGCCGCGCGCACCGCCGGTAATCACGGCCACGCGGCCGGCAAAGCGGTTTGACGCGAGAGGTTTGTCGGCGGCGGAAGTGGTGCTGGCAATGCCGGTTAAAGCTGCCGCGCTCGCGATTACTCCGCTTGAATTGCGAATGAACTGCCGCCGTGTGCCGACGGTATCGTGGGAGGAATCGACATTGGCGCTGTGTTCGTTATTTTCGTCGCGATTGATCATTGCCCGTCCTCTGCGATTGGTCTGGAGACATCGACCGCAGGATATGACGGGTGACTCGCGAAAGGGCGCTAAATGAATAAATCTTAACCAAAACTCTTAGCCATAAAAAAAAGGCTGCATTTCTGCAGCCTTTTTCTTTATGTATTTGGCTCCGCCTGCTGGGCTCGAACCAGCGACCCAATGATTAACAGTCATTTGCTCTACCGACTGAGCTAAGGCGGAATGAAGTGGAACGCGGTAGGAGGCGCGCATATTAAAGGCGGCTCCGGCCTCAGTCAACTGCTTTTTGGCATCGCTAACATAATGAATCTTTTGGCAATTTTTTGATCAGATCGACATATCGGAGTCGCCGCAACTGGCGGAGTGGCGCGTAATCGGCGTTGCTCCTCTTGCGAAACCGCCTCGCCGCCGCAATAGTGGCTGCCGCCATCGCGTTACCGGAGTTGATCATGGGTCGTCCCTTCGTTGTTGCATCCCCTTATAAGCCTGCTGGCGATCAGCCGACCGCGATTCGCGAGCTGGTCGAGGGCGTTCGCGCCGGCCTGATGTCGCAGACATTGCTCGGTGTCACCGGCTCCGGCAAGACCTTCACAGTGGCGAACGTGGTGCAGGAAATTCAGCGACCAACCATCGTGATGGCGCCGAATAAAACACTGGCCGCGCAGCTGTACGGCGAATTCAAAGAGTTCTTTCCGAACAATGCGGTCGAGTACTTCGTCTCCTATTACGACTACTACCAGCCCGAAGCCTACGTGCCATCGTCGGACACGTACATCGAGAAAGACGCCTCGATCAACGAACACATCGAGCAGATGCGACTGTCGGCGACGAAGGCGTTGATGGAGCGCGAAGATGCACTGATAGTCGCGACGGTGTCGGCGATCTATGGTTTGGGCGATCCCGATCAGTATTTCAAAATGGTGCTGCATATCGATCGCGGCCAGCCGGTCGAGCAGCGCGCGATTCTGCGCCGTCTCGCCGAAATGCAGTACACGCGCAACGATCAGGCCTTCGCTCGCGGCACGTATCGTGTGCGCGGCGACATCATCGATATTTTTCCGGCCGAATCCGAGCGCGATGCAGTGCGCGTCGAATTGTTCGACGACGTCATCGAGAATATTTCGACGTTCGACCCGCTTACTGGCGAATTGATCAGCAAATTGCCGCGCTATGTCGTGTTCCCGAAATCGCACTACGTGACGCCGCGCGAAACGTTGTTGCAGGCGGTCGATCACATCGAAGAAGAACTGAAGGAGCGGCTCAAATACCTGCGCGACAACAACAAATTGGTCGAAGCGCAACGGCTCGAACAACGCACGCGATTCGATCTCGAAATGATTCGCGAGCTGGGGTATTGCAACGGCATCGAAAATTATTCGCGCTATCTGTCTGGCCGCGCGCCCGGCGAAGCGCCGCCGACGCTGTTCGATTATTTGCCGCCGACTGCACTCGTTGTCGTCGATGAATCGCATGTATCGATTCCGCAAATCGGCGCGATGTACAAAGGCGATCGCTCGCGTAAGGAAACGCTGGTCGAATACGGTTTCCGTTTGCCGTCGGCGCTCGATAATCGTCCTTTGCGTTTCGATGAATGGGAGCGTTTAGTGCCGCAGTTGATCTTTGTCTCCGCGACGCCTGGGCCATACGAACAGCAAAATGCAGGACGCGTTGCCGAGCAATTGGTGCGGCCAACGGGTCTGGTCGATCCGCAAATCGAAGTGCGGCCGGCGCGCACACAGGTCGACGATTTGTTATCGGAAATCAAAAAGCGCATCGCCATCGAAGAGCGCGTGTTGGTGACAACGCTGACCAAACGCATGGCCGAAGACCTCACCGAATATTTGAGCGATCACGGTATTCGCGTGCGCTATTTGCATTCGGATATCGAAACGGTGGAGCGCGTCGAAATAATTCGCGATTTGCGCTTGGGTTTATTCGATGTGCTGGTTGGCATCAACTTATTGCGTGAAGGGTTGGATATGCCCGAGGTATCGCTGGTCGCGATTCTCGATGCGGATAAAGAGGGCTTCCTGCGTTCGGAACGTTCGTTAATTCAAACGATCGGCCGTGCCGCGCGGAATTTAAACGGCACCGCAATTTTGTATGCCGACAAAATGACCGGTTCGATGGAGCGCGCAATCGGCGAAACCAATCGTCGCCGCGATAAACAAATTGCGTTCAACGAAGAGCACGGCATCGTGCCGAAAGGCGTTAAGAAATCAGTTACCGATATCATGGAAGGCGCGCACGCACCCGGCGCCCGCGGCAAACGCGGTGGTGCGAAAGCACGCAAAGTCGCTGAGCCCGAAGCGCGTTACGGAAAGTCGATTGCCGAGATGACGCCGCAAGAGCGCGAAAAAGAAATCAAAAAACTCGAACAAAAAATGCATCAACACGCAAAAAATCTCGAGTTCGAAGAAGCTGCGCAAGTGCGCGATGAATTAGCGGCGTTGAAATACGAAGCGTTGTCCTGACTGTTCACGCGAAATCTGCGGGATCAAGTCCCGCAAAATGTTTTCTGTACGATCTGCTCCGGTGTTGGCGGCGTGGCGTAACGCGCCAGCTCCGGTTGGTAGTTATACGGGGCAGCCAGTACATCAACAAGTCGATGAAAAGGCGCGAAATCGTTTTGATACGCCGCAGCGATTGCGTCTTCCACCAAATGATTGCGTGGAATAAAAACCGGATTCACCGCGAACATTTCTGCTTGACGTGCCGCCGGATCGCGATTTTCCTGCGTAAGTTGCGTCTGCCACTGCTCGATCCAGATCGCAAAGCTTTCAGGCAATTCGAATATTTCGCTGACACTGTTCTCTTGTGCTGAATCTAAATTCGCGAGTTCCGATAAGCGCCGAAACGTCAGTGTGTAATCGGCTGCGGTATCGCTCATCGTTTTAAATAAATCTTCGATCAGTGCGATATTTTTTTCCGTTGTTTGCGTGAGCCCGATTTTTTTCAGCATGCCCGCGACATAGGCGTTTTGAAATTTTGCGGAGAAGGCGTTGATGGCTTCCTGTGCGGGCGGCAGTGCATCGGTGTTGTTGTCGGCAATCAACGGCAGCAGCGCTTGTGCCAATCCCGCGAGATTCCACTGCGCAATCGGTGGCTGATTCCGGAATGCATAACGTCCCTGACGATCGATCGAGCTGTACACCTGATTCGCATTAAAC
>CAMLJR010000167.1 GCA_946480345.1 uncultured Spongiibacteraceae bacterium | reverse complement strand
GCACGCACCGCATTCGCGTTGCCGATTTGCAGCGCGATATCGCTGTAGCTGCGTGTTTCGCCGAAAGGAATTGTCAGCAACGCCGCCCAGACTTTGCGCTGAAATTCGGTGCCGACAAAATCGAGCGCCAATTCAAAGCGCGTTCTGGTTCCCGCGAAATATTCGTTTAGCTGTTGTTCTGCTTCGTTGAGAATCGGAGTGTTTGCGATGGCGCGCATCGGGCCGAGCCGTACCCGCGTCGGTTTATCGTTTTCCCACAGAATCGCGGCGAGCGCCGATTCGTTCGCGACCAATGTCAGTTCTCCCACGGGTGAACTCATCGTCTTGTAGAGCAGCGACATATCTGGCTCCTGTTAATCGCATAACTGGGTATCTGAACGAATAGCTGTGTATCTAATAGTTCGCACTGATGATGCCATCGACGGCGACGATGGACTCGCGGTTTTCGGACATCGATGATGGCGGTTGGGATATTAATCTTTCACGTCCGAAAACCGCTAGATCGAGGGCGTTACGACGCTTAGTATCGCGACATGAAACTCGATCACGATGCTTGTTATCGCGCAGTTCGCGCCCGCGACGCTCGTTTTGACGGCCGCTTCTTCACGGCGGTTACAACGACGCGCATCTATTGCCGCCCGATCTGCCCGGCGCGCACGCCGCTCGCAAAAAATGTGGTGTTTTATCCGAGCGCCGCGGCCGCGCAAGCAGCGGGATTTCGCCCGTGTCTGCGTTGTCGCCCCGAAAGCGCGCCGAATACTTACGCGTGGCGCGGCACCGGCCATAGCGTATCGCGAGCACTGCATCTAATTGAGCTGGGTGCGCTCGACGAAAATAATTTAAATGCTTTCGCAGAGCGATTAGGGCTGGGCGAACGACAACTGCGGCGTCTTTTCCATCAGCATCTCGGTGCATCGCCCGTCGCGGTTGCGCAAACTCGGCGTGTGCTGCTCGCGAAGCAATTGATTCATGAGACGCAACTGCCGATGACTGAAATTGCGTTCGCTGCCGGCTTCGGCAGCATTCGCCGTTTCAACGAAATTTTTCTCGCATTATTCGGCTGCTCGCCCAGTGCTTTACGGCGCGAGCGCGTTGTTGAAGTAACTGCGAGCGTGCAGGGAAATATCGAGGTCATGCTGCCCTATCACGCGCCTTACGATTGGTCGGCCATGCTGGAATTTTTCCGGCGGCGGGTTATCGAGGGTATCGAGTACGTTTCCGCCGATAGTTACTCCCGATCGATCGAGCTGGACGGCGCACGCGGCAGTGTCACTGTGCATGCTACCGATCGACATGCGCTGCGAGCGGTAATCCAATTTCCGAAATTATCGGCACTGCCCACCCTCATCGGACGGCTGCGGCGCGTGTTCGATCTTGCTGCCGATCCCGAAATCATCGCGGCCAATCTCAGCACCGATCCGATTCTTGCGCCGTTAATCGCAGCACGACCGGGGCTGCGCGTACCCGGTGCATGGGATGGTTTTGAGCTGGCAATTCGCGCCGTGCTCGGTCAGCAAATTACGGTAACGGCGGCTGCGAAATTAGCAGCACGTTTGGTCACGCAATTCGGCGAGCGCCTGGTCGAAACCGATGGCGTGATTACGCATGTGTTTCCGCAACCCGAGAAACTCGTAGCGGCAGATTTATCTTCCTTAGGCATGCCACGTAGCCGCGCCGCGACGTTGTCTGCGCTAGCCACTGCGGTTGCTGATGACGCGAGCTTACTCGATGCAAGTTGCGATCTTGATGAAGCCGTGCAACGACTGCGCGCCATTCCCGGCATCGGCGAATGGACTGCGCAGTACATTGCATTGCGTCAACTACGCGAACCCGATGCATTTCCGGCGGCGGACGTCGGCTTGATGCGGGCGCTTTCCCAATTAGAAAACCGCACGTATTCATCGAAAGAATTACTCGCCAGATCGCAACAATGGCGACCGTGGCGCGCCTATGCCGCGCAACATTTATGGACTTCACTCGCTTAACGTTAAGGCTGTGCTTCAGCAGGGATTTAATCGCATCGGCCAAGCTCAGCAGGAATTTTTTTATGAGTTAACCGTGGCTCATCTTGTAAGCCTTGCAGCATTAACGGCGCCAATTACGAAAATTGCGCTCGCCCATCCATGAAATTTATTTCCATTAAAAATTAAACACCTGCAAAAACTTCCTTTATTTCCTCACGTTGGATTCAATCGGAAATTAATGGCATTGCGGTTGCAGTTTTACACTTGTCGATTTTTTAGATCGGCGATGAACCATCTCACCTGTGAGGAAAATCATCATGGCTAATCAAAATCAGCAAAATCCAGGACAGCAAAATCAGCAAGGTACTGGTCAGCAACCGGGACAGCAGCCCGGCCAACAACGCCAAGGCCAGCAAGGCGATAGCTCGCGTACTCAGCAGGGCCAATCCAGGGAACAGCAGCAACGCGACCAACAAGGCGGCCGTAGCAATCAGGATCAACAACGTCAGTAATTAAAGCGTGTAATTGCGCAGGAGAATCGCGCCGTGCATTTAAAGCCTATTGCAGAGCAAGTCATCGTTATCACCGGAGCCACCAGCGGTATCGGGTTGGCGACGGCGCAATTGGCCGCTAAGCGCGGCGCGAAAATTATTCTGGTTGCGCGCAATGAACCTGCGCTCGAACGGATTATGGAAGAGCTGCAGCAAACCGGAGCGCAAGTTAGATCGGTGGTCGCGGATGTTGCTGATGAACAGCAATTACGCGTCGCTGCCAATCTGGCCATCGAAGAATTCGGCGGCTTCGACACCTGGATTAATAATGCCGGTGTGTCGATATTCGGTTACACGATGCAAGTGTCGCGCGAAGATCAACGGCGCGTTTTCGAAACCAATTTCTGGGGCGTGGTGAATGGCTCCACCATTGCGGCCGAGCATTTACGCAGTCGCGGCGGCGCGATTATTAATCTGGGCAGCGAATTGTCCGATGCGTATGCACCGCTACAAGGTATTTACACCGCATCGAAACATGCAGTGAAAGCATTCACCGAATCTTTACGCGCGGAATTCGAATATCAGCAATTGCCAATTTCAGTGACGCTGATCAAGCCAGCGGCCATTGCCACTTTATTTGTCGAGCACGCGAAAAATTATATGGACGTGGAGCCGAAATTGCCCAAGCCGATTTACGCGCCCGAGTTAGTGGCCGATGCCATTCTTACGGCGGCCGAAAAACCTCATCGCGAAATTTTCGTTGGCGGTGCGGCGAAGATGATGTCGATGACAGCGAAGTTTGCGCCGAACTGGTTAAATCGACGAATCGAACAATCGATGTTTGCGCAGCAGCGCTCGGATAAACCAGAAGAACACCCCGAGCAAAACAGCCTGCATCAACCCGGCAACGATATGCGGGTACGTGGCGAGCATGCGGAACCGGTGCAAGAGCATTGCCCTTATACGCAAGCAGCGCTGCATCCGCTTAAAACATATACCGCCGTCGGCGGCGCGGCATTATTGGGAGTTGCATTGCTTGCGGCGAAATCGCGCAAAGGATTTTTTCGTTCGCTGCACTGAGCGAAATGTTATGCGGCAACACAGGATTTTAATGTCGGCCCCGAGCAATTTCATACGTACAGATCGTTACCGCCGCAGCGACATTCAGTGAATCGATCGCCGCATTACCCGGAATCGTAAATTGCTGTGCACCGAGTTGAGCAATCGATTCGCTGGATAACCCTCTCGCTTCATTCCCGAATAAATAACAATCGCATGTATGGAAATCTGCTTTTTGTATCGTCGCACCTTGCATATCGAGCATCGCTAAACGCGAAAACCGTAGCGGCAACGAATTCAATTCAACATCGAATTCAATCGGCACATGAAAAATTGCGCCCATACTCGCGCGCACCACTTTCGAATTGTATGGATCGACACTACCGGGACTAAGCAAACAACGAAAATTTCCGAACCAACCAAGCGTGCGCAAAATTGTGCCGAGGTTACCGGGGTCTTGAATTTCATGCAGATAAATGGCGCGCTCACCCGCTAAAGGTTGGGATGCAAAGGTCATCGCCGAAGCCGGTACTAACGCGATAATGCCTTGAGGCGTTTTCGTATCGGCGATTTGCGCCATCTGGCGCTCGCTGATCACGTGGGTTTTGAACGGACTTTGCCATTGCTCATACGCATGCGTTACATACAGCTCGCTCGAACGGAGCGCGGGGTTGGTGATCAACGCCTTTTGCAGTTCGAGCACCAAATGCTCGCCTTCGGCTAAAAAAAATCCGAACTGTTCGCGATATTTCTTTTGTTGTAGTTTCTTTACGTCGTCGAAATTCATTATTTTTCTACTCCGACCGAATCGTCTTTCATTATCGATTTCGCGACTGCCTCGGCGATTTTAATGCCGTCGACACCCGCCGATAAAATGCCGCCCGCGTAACCTGCACCCTCGCCCGCCGGAAATAATCCGCGCACATTCATACTCTGTAACGTTTCCGCATCGCGCGTAATTCGTATCGGCGACGAAGTACGTGTTTCGATGCCGGTTAAGATCGCGTCGTCGCGATCGAAACCGCGAATCTGTCTGCCAAACGCCGGCAACGCTTCGCGAATCGCTTCGATCGCATAATTCGGCAACGATGGTGCCAAATCGCCGAGCCGAACGCCGGGCTTATACGATGGCACCACCTCGCCAAATTCACGCGATGGCACGGCGCGAATAAAATCACCGACCAATTGCCCCGGCGCACAATAATCGCCGCCGCCGAGTTCGAACGCGCGCGATTCCAACTGCTCCTGCAATTCGACACCGGCAAGCGGACCGCCGGGAAAATCCGTTGCCGGATCGATGCCGACCACGATGCCGGCGTTCGCATTGCGCTCGTTGCGCGAATACTGGCTCATGCCATTGGTGACCACACGATTCGGTTCCGAGGTCGCAGCGACCACGGTGCCACCGGGGCACATGCAGAAACTGTAAACGGCGCGGCCCTTCCCGGAACCAAGAGTTGCGTGATGCACAAGTTTGTAATCCGCAGCTCCGAGCTGGGGATGACCGGCGTATTTGCCGAGCCGCGCAACATCGATCAGCGACTGCGGATGTTCGATGCGAAAGCCAATCGCGAATGGCTTGGATTCGATGAATACACTGCGGCGATGCAGCGCGCGAAACGTGTCGCGCGAACTGTGGCCTAACGCCAGCACTATGTGGCGGCTGCGCAGCTGCTCACCGCTCGCGAGTTCGACACCTTCGATTTGAGAATCGGTAATTAAAAAATCGGTGACCTTGCTTTCGAAACGGACCTCGCCGCCGAGCGCAATGATTTGTTCCCGCATCGCCGCGACGACACCGGTCAATCGAAACGTACCGATATGCGGCTTGCTGACATACAGAATTTCCTCCGGCGCGCCGGCACGCACGAATTCATGCATGACCTTACGTCCGTAGAATTTCGGATCCTTGATTTGGCTGTACAGCTTGCCGTCTGAAAATAGCCCGGCACCGCCCTCGCCGAATTGCACATTCGATTCGGCTGTCAGAATTTTTTTGCGCCACAGCGCCCATGTATCTTTGGTGCGCTGGCGAACCTCTCTGCCGCGTTCCAGCACGATCGGCTTGAAGCCCATCTGCGCCAGCAACAACGCAGCGAAT
>CAMLJR010000166.1 GCA_946480345.1 uncultured Spongiibacteraceae bacterium | reverse complement strand
CGCCCGTTAATTCGGCAAACCGATCGATATCGGAAGGTCTGCCGATTAAATATCCCTGCACTTCGGTACACAGTTCACTGCGCAGTAATTCGAGCTGGTAGTCGTTCTCGACACCCTCGGCGACTACCGGCAAATTCAGCGCATGGCTCAGGCCGATGACTGCTTTCACGATCGCTCTAGCATCGTCGTTGCCTTGCAAGCCGGCGACGAAACTGCGGTCGATTTTGATTTTGTCGAACGGAAACGACTGCAGATAACTCAGCGAAGAATAACCGGTTCCGAAATCGTCCATCGCGATGCGCACGCCAAGCTGTTTGAGCGCGGTCAGCGTGTCGATTGCATTGGCTTTGTCTGCCAACAGCACGCCTTCGGTGATTTCCAACTCCAGACGCTCAGGCGCGAGGCCGGTCTCGGCGAGAATCGCGGCGACATCCTGCGTCAGATTGCCGTGCTGAAATTGGATCGGCGACAGGTTGATGGCGATCCGCAACGGCGCTGTCCAGCGTGCTGCTTCGCGACAGGCTTCGCGTAGTACCCACTGTCCTAATTGCGTGATGAAACCGCATTCTTCGGCGATGCCAATAAAGTCATTCGGCGGCAGCTGCCCGCGAACCGGATGACGCCATCGCACCAGTGCTTCGAAGCCGACAACCAGACCGCTCTGCGTTTCGGCAAGCGGTTGATACTGCAAATACAGCTCGCGGTTTTCCACGCTGCTTCTGAGATCGCGCTCCAACTCGCGGCGCTCGCGCATCGCTTTATCCATATCGGGTTCGAAGAAGCGATATGTGTTGCGGCCCTCGGCTTTGGCGCGATAGAGCGCCATGTCGGCATTACGCAACAAGATGGCGGCCGAATCGCCATCGTCCGGGTACACCGCAACCCCGATACTCATGCCGACGATCGTTGCGCCGCCTTCCAGCACAAAGGGTTCGGCCATGGCGTCGCGAATGCGGGTCGCCAAGCGCTGGGCACTGTCCGGTTGATTGCACCCCACTTGAACAATGGCGAATTCATCGCCGCTCAGACGCGCCACGGTATCGGTTTCGCGCACGATACCGGCGAGTCGCCGAGCGACGTTTTTCAGCAATTCATCGCCGCTGGCGTGGCCCATCGAATCGTTGACGTCCTTGAAGCGATCCATATCCAGACAGAGCACGGCCAAGCTGCTTTGCGCCCTCGCCGCGCAGGCGAGGTCATGTTGCAATCGATCATTGAATTGCACGCGGTTCGGTAATTCGGTCAGCGCATCGTGATGGGCGAGGTATTCGATGCGAGCCTGTGAGCGCTTCTGCTCGGTCAAATCGCGAATCACGAAAATCTGTTTGTGCTTTTTGCCATCCTGCATATCGCGTGCAAACAACTCGATGGGCAGCGACTGTGCGGCGTTCACCCGCAGTGCGGTCTCGATCGCCCGGCTCTGCTGGGGGTTCAGCGCCATTAACCGCAGCGTGGCCTGCAGGGCTTGTTCGTCGAGAAAATGTCGCACCGGTAATCCCGCAATGTTGCGAGCGGAGAGTCCCGTCATTCGCAGGAATGCTGCATTGGCATATTCAATCTGTTCATCGCTACAAATCACGATACCTTCGGTGCTGGCGCCGGCTAATGTTTCTAGACGTCGTGCTTCATCGACGGTGCGTCGTACCAAATGCTGATCGAGCAGCGAGGTGGAGAGGCAGAGAATGGCGATCATGGCGGTGACGATCGCGAGGCCGATGGCCAGCCATCGATCCGATAACGCAAATTCGGACAGTGGCTGATCTGCCAGCGGTACCAGGTTGAGGGAAGCCATGCCGGAAAAGTGCATGCCGCAAATCGCCAGCGTCAGTAAGCCAGTTGCGCCGGCAACCCCGCCGAGCGTGCGCCAGCGGTGGGCGGTCAGTAACGCCAGCGCGCCTAAGCCGACGCCGAGCACCACCGATAACCCGACCAGATCGACATCGTATTTGAAGTAGCCGGCAAGCCGCACGGCGGACATGCCGATGTAGTGCATGGCGCTGATGCCAAGACCGACAATCGCACCGCCTAGCGCAGCCCAACGGGGGCCATCGCGGTACACGCACGCGGCGATACCCATACCGGTAACAACGATGGCGACCACTACCGATGTCACCGTCAGCCAGAAGTCATAGGTGACCGGAAGGCCGGGTTGATAGGCCAGCATTGCAATAAAGTGCGTAGCCCAGATGCCGAAACCGGTGACTACCGCAGCGGTACCGAGCCAAGAAGCGCGTATTTTCGGCCGCTGGCTATCGCGTGCGCGGCCGATGAGGTTGATCGCAGTCAGCGCGGAAAGAAAACAAACGGTTCCGGCCAGCAACACCATCCATAAGTTGTGATCCATCACCAGGCAATCGTAAATTCTCTGCATGGCAAACTCTTCTGAGGCTGAAATGAGGCCAAACCGCGAGCCGACGAGCGAGCGTCCGATGCTCCGGTCTGAACCTATATCGTGTGCGTGACGCTAGGTCACCTGCCCATATCCACAGGCAGGTGGTCAGGAATGAGGTGCGGTTTTGTGGAATTGAAGTAACGACCGACAAAACGGGCCGCTTACTTACCGAGCAGCGGCCGGATGCAATGTGAATGATTCAAGCATAGGGATGGCAGTTTGCCAAATAAGGGGCCGGGTTACTTTTGTTTAGCATTGGCCTCTTGAGTCCGGCCCTCTCCCGTTTGGCCTGAAGGCCAAACGGGAGAGGAGGTGGCTTAATGCTGTCCCGGCAGCGGTTCATTTTCCAGCGCATCATGCGCGGCTTTCTGCTTTGCGTGATCCGCTGCCAACCACAGATACATCGCCGGCACGATGAACAGTGTGAACAATGTGCCGATGCCGATACCGGTAGTAATGACCAAGCCGATATTGTTGCGGCTTGCCGCGCCAGCCCCGCTCGATAATAACAACGGTACTGCGCCCAGAATCATCGCCCACGTCGTCATCAGAATCGGTCGCAACCGCGTCCCCGCCGCAATGTTGATGGCTTCGCGTTTCGATTTACCGCGACGTTGCTCGTCGTTCGCGTATTGCACGATCAGAATGCCGTGTTTCGCGATCAACCCCACCAGCGTAATCAAGCCCACCTGCGTGTAAATATTCAGCGATGCTGCGCCGAGGAAGATAAACACCATCGCACCGAAAATCGCCATCGGCACCGACATCATTACGATGAGTGGATCGCGGAAGCTTTCGAACTGCGCAGCGAGCACTAGGAAAATAATCAAAATCGCGAACGCGAGTGTGGTCGCGAAATTATTCGATTCCTGAATGTTCTGGCGCGATTGGCCCGCGTAGTCGATGTCATAGCCCGCCGGCAGCGTTTCGGCTGCAAGTTGCTTCATCCGTGCGAGTGCATCGCCGAGCGCTACCGAGGTGACGCCGGTGATCGTTGCCGAATTGAGCTGTTGGAAATGGTGGATCGATTGCGGCACCGTTTCGGTTTTCAACGAAATGATCGTCGACGCCGGGACCATGTCGCCGTCACCCGTGCGGATGAAATAGTTGTTTAGTTGTTCCGCATTCAAACGATCGCTCTGCTGCACCTGCGCGATGACTTTGTAGGAGCGGCCAGCCATGCTGAAGTAATTGATGTAGCCGCCGCCGAGCATCGCGCCGAGCGATGAACCGACATCGCGCATAGTGAGCCCCAGCGCTGCGGCTTTATCGCGATCGATAATTACGGTGGTTTGAGGCTTATCGTATTTCAGATCGGAATCGACGAAATAAAACAGGCCCGCTTCCTGCGCTTTTTTCATCAGCGCATCGGAGACTTCGCGCAGATTCGTAAAAGGCTCGGTGGTTTTCACCACGAATGAAAACGGCAGGCCGCCACCACCGCCCGGTAATGAGGGCGGTACGAACGCGGCTACGCGTGCGCCGGCAATTTGATCGAATTTCTGTTGCAGATCTTTGGCGATGTCCACCGTCAGGCGGTCGCGCTCATCCCACGGTTTCAAAATCAGCGGCGCGAATCCCTGGTTCAGTTGACCGCCGAAACCATCGAATTGCACGATGTGTGAAACTTCGGAAATTTCGGAAACTTTTTTGTACACCTGCTGCGAGTACAGCTCCATTTGCTGCGGGGTGGTGTTCGGCGGGCCGGTCGTGATGTTCACGATCAAACCCTGATCTTCGGTCGGCGCCAATTCGCTTTGCGAAAACTTCGCGAACACAAAAATCGACAATATGATGATCGCCCCGAATACGATGGCGACCGGCCAGGCGTCGAGCACATGGCGCAGTATCGATTGATAGATCGAGCGCGTCACCTCGAGATTGTGATCGATCGTTTTGGCGAGTCTGCCTTCCTGTTGATCGGCGCGGAACATCCGCGAGCACATGACCGGCGACAGCGTCAGCGCGATGACTGCGGATACCGCGACGGCGGCGGCGAGGGTGAAGGCGAATTCGGTAAACAATGCACCGGTGAGACCGCCCTGGAATCCGATCGGTACATACACCGCGATCAATACCACCGAAATAGCGATGATCGGGCCGGTCAGTTCGCGTGCGCCGGCGAGCGCCGCCTGCATCGGCGTCATGCCTTCCTTCATATGACGGTCGACGTTTTCTACAACGATGATGGCATCGTCGACCACCAAACCGATCGCGAGCACGAGCGCGAGCAGCGTCAGCAAATTGATCGAATAGCCGAGCGCCAGCATGATGGCGAGTGCGCCGATCAGCGATAGCGGCATGGCGAGTGCAGGAATAAATACCGAGCGGAACGTACCAGTAAAAAGAAAGATAACGAGTGTGACGATGAGGAGCGCCTCCACCATCGTTTTCATTACTTCGTAAATCGAACTTTGAATATACGAGGATGCATCAAAGCCGATGTAACCTTGCACGCCGCTTGGCAACTGTTCGATGATCGAGGGCCACAGTTCGCGAATTTTTTTCGCAACTTCGAGAACGTTGGCGTTCGGCGCCGCATCGATCAAGACGACGGCAGCGGGTTTGTTATCGAAGCGGCCGTTGACGTCGTAATTCTGCGCGCCCAGTTCGACCGTCGCGATATCGCCTAAACGTACGAATGAATTTCCGTTGCGTTTGACGACGATATTGCGAAATTCCTCGGGGCTGTGCAGATCGGTATCGGCTTTCAGGTTAACCGTAATCATCTGCCCTTTGGTGGAGCCGACGGCCGACAAGTAGTTGTTGTCCGCGAGCGCTGCGGAAATATCCGCAGCGGTGAGATTGACTGCGGCGAGCTTGTTGGGGTCGAGCCATACGCGCAATGCAAAGGTGCGCGCTCCCCCGATATCTACCGATTGCACGCCCGTTACCGATTGCAGTTTTGGCTTTACGACGCGAACCAGATAATCGTTGAGTTCATTTGCCGCGAGCTTTTCGGACATGAAGTTAATGAACATGATCGACGTTGCGCCGGCGTTATTCTGAATAGAAATGTTCGGCTGTTGCGCTTCCGGCGGTAATTGATTGATGACGGCGTTAACTTTCGAACTGATTTCCGCCAGCGCGCTATTTACGTCGTAATTCAACTTCAGATTCACGGTGATGGTGCTGGCACCGTTGAGACTGCTCGACGTCATGTAGTCGATGCCTTGTGCCTGCGAAATCGATGCTTCGAGCGGTGTTGTGATAAAGCCCGCGATCACGTCAGGGTTAGCGCCGTAATAAGTCGTGGTGACAGTGACGGCAGCAGACTGCGTTTCAGAGATCGGAAGAGCGTCGTGTAGGGAAAG
>CAMLJR010000165.1 GCA_946480345.1 uncultured Spongiibacteraceae bacterium | reverse complement strand
GCTTCGATCGGCGTTAACGATTTCGAAATTCCGGCTGCGAAGGCGGACATCATCAATCGCGCCGAAGCCGAAGTGAAAGAAATCGAACAGCAATACGCTTCGGGTCTCGTAACCCAGGGCGAGAAGTACAACAAGGTGATCGATATTTGGTCGCGCGCTAACGATCTGGTTTCCAAATCGATGATGGAAGGTCTGTCGACCGAACCTGTCATTAATAAAGAAGGCAAAGAAGAGCGCCAGCCCTCGTTCAACTCGGTATACATGTATGCCGATTCCGGTGCGCGGGGCTCACCCGCGCAGATTCGTCAGCTCGCCGGTATGCGCGGTCTGATGGCGAAGCCGGATGGCTCGATCATCGAAACGCCGATCACCGCGAACTTCCGCGAAGGTCTGAATGTTCTGCAGTACTTCATCTCGACGCACGGCGCGCGTAAAGGTCTTGCCGATACCGCGTTGAAAACGGCGAACTCGGGTTATCTGACGCGTCGTCTGGTTGACGTGGCGCAGGATCTGGTAATCACCGAAGTCGATTGCGGCACCGATCAAGGTCTGCGCATGACTCCAGTTATCGCCGGTGGCGACATCATCGAAACGCTGGGCGACCGCGTGCTCGGTCGTGTTGTTGCGAAGGATGTGGTGCATCCGGCCAGCGGCGAAGTGGTTGTGACCGCAGGCGTTATGCTCGATGAGAAAGGCGTTAGCACACTGGAAGAGATGGGTATCGACGAGATCGAAGTGCGCTCGCCGATTACCTGCGAAACCCGCTACGGCGTTTGCTCGAACTGCTACGGTCGCGACCTGGCACGCGGTCACCTTGTCAATATTGGCGAGGCGATCGGTGTCATCGCGGCACAGTCGATCGGTGAGCCTGGCACGCAGTTGACGATGCGTACCTTCCACATTGGTGGTGCAGCGTCGCGGGCAACCGCAGCTGACAATATTCAGATCAAGGCGGACGGCGAAGTGCGTCTGCACAACCTGAAACTCGCTGAGAAAACCGATGGCACGTTCGTCGCGGTCAGCCGCTCCGGTGAGGTCGCGATTGCCGATGCGAGCGGTCGCGAGCGCGAGCGCTACAAACTGCCGTACGGCGCGCTGCTTAAAGTCGCCGACCGCGCCAAAGTGAAGGCCGGTCAGATCGTTGCGACCTGGGATCCGCACACTCACCCGATCATCACTGAAGTGGCGGGCCGCGTGAAGCTGTCTGGCATGGAAGAGGGCATCACGATCAAGCGTCAAACCGACGAATTGACCGGCTTGACCAGCATCGCGGTAATGGATCAGGGCGAGCGTCCGGCGGCAGGTAAGGATATGCGTCCGGCGGTAACGTTGGTCGATTCGAAAGGCAATGAACTGCTGCTCGCCGGCACGAATGTACCGGCTCATTATTTCCTGCCGGCGAACGCGATCATCGGTCTCGAAGATGGCTCCGAGGTGAAAGTCGGCGACGTTATTGCGCGTATTCCGCAGGAATCGTCGAAAACTCGCGACATCACCGGTGGTCTGCCGCGCGTTGCGGATCTGTTCGAAGCTCGCAAACCGAAAGAGCCTGCGATCCTCGCGGAAATCTCCGGTACCGTTAGCTTCGGCAAGGAAACCAAAGGCAAGCGTCGTCTCGTCATTACCCCGACGGACGGCAAACCGCTGGCAGATGGCTCGGATCATTACGAAGTGCTGATTCCGAAATGGCGCAGTCTGACCGTGTTCGAAGGTGAGCAGGTCGAGAAAGGCGAAGTCGTGTCGGAAGGCCCGCTGAACCCGCACGATATTCTGCGTCTGAAGGGTATCGAAGAGCTGGCCAAGTACATCGTCAACGAAATTCAGGACGTGTACCGTTTGCAGGGCGTGAAAATCAACGACAAGCACATCGAAGTCACCGTGCGTCAGATGTTGCGCAAGGTCGATATTCACGCAGCAGGCGATTCGTCGTTTATCAAAGGCGAGCAAGTCGAGTACGTGCGTTCGGTCGAAGAAAGCGAGCAGCTGCGTGCCGCGGACAAAATCCCGGCGACGGTCGAGCGTGTATTGCTCGGTATCACCAAGGCATCGCTTGCGACCGAATCGTTCATCTCGGCAGCATCGTTCCAGGAAACTACTCGCGTGTTGACCGAAGCTGCGGTCACCGGCAAGAAAGACTTCCTGCGCGGCCTGAAAGAGAACGTGGTGGTGGGTCGCTTGATTCCAGCGGGTACCGGTCTTGCGTATCACGCCGAGCGGAAACGTCGACGCGAACAGGAGTTGAGCCGCCAGGCTGGGGTTTCAGCTTCCGATGTCGAAGCGGCGTTGACCGAAGCGTTGAAGGACAATGTTTAAGCGTGTTGACGGGAGCGGAGCGCATCTTTAGAATTCGCGCTCCCTATTTTCGGCAATTTTTTGATCGATGCGAGTCGCGCTAAAGATTGCATGCTGATGTGAGGCCTTCTGAGTAGGAAGGTCTTTATTTTTGGAGTTATGTAATGGCAACGATTAACCAGCTGGTGCGCAAGCCGCGCAAGCGCCCGGTAGAAAAAAGTGGCGTGCCTGCGCTGCAAGGTTGTCCGCAGCGCCGCGGTGTTTGCACTCGCGTGTACACCACGACGCCGAAAAAGCCGAACTCGGCTTTGCGTAAAGTCTGTCGTGTGCGCCTGACTAACGGTTACGAAGTGACTTCGTACATCGGCGGTGAAGGCCACAACCTGCAGGAACACAGCGTGGTGCTGATTCGCGGCGGTCGGGTAAAAGACTTGCCGGGCGTGCGTTATCACACGGTTCGCGGCAGCCTGGACACCTCGGGTGTCAACAACCGCAAGCAGGGTCGTTCCAAATACGGTACCAAACGTCCTAAGTCGTAAGTTAAAACCACCGATGCGGCAATCGCCGCATCGTTCACATAAACCTTGAGTAAGGCCGGGTCCTCGCCAGTGTCGTAATCGGCGGGCAAGTCCCCGGAGTTACCTGAAGAGAAAGGTGCAGAAATGCCAAGAAGACGCGTCGTCGCGAAACGTGAAGTTTTGCCAGATCCCAAGTTCGGCAATGTCAAACTCGCCAAATTCATGAACCATGTGATGATCAGCGGTAAGAAATCTGTTGCCGAAGGTATTGTTTATGGTGCGCTGGATCTCGTCAGCCAGCGTCTTAGCAAAGATCCGATGGAAGCATTCGATGCGGCGCTCGATAACATTGCACCGATGGTCGAAGTGAAATCCCGTCGCGTTGGCGGTGCCACCTATCAGGTTCCCGTTGAAGTGCGTCCGTCCCGTCGCATGGCGCTGGCAATGCGTTGGTTGGTGGATTACTCGCGCGATCGCGGTGAAAAATCGATGGCGCAGCGCCTTGCGGGCGAGATCATCGATGCCTCCGAAGGCAAAGGTGCGGCCGTTAAGAAGCGTGAAGATGTGCATCGTATGGCGGAAGCCAACAAAGCGTTCTCGCATTACCGCTTCTGATGTTCAGCTGTTAGTACGTGCGCCGCGTTTCGCGGCGCGACTTTATAAGTCTGTTTTTCGAGGAAAGTATCGTGGCACGTCAAACCCCACTCTCGCGCTACCGTAACATCGGTATCGTCGCCCACGTCGATGCGGGCAAGACCACTACTACCGAGCGCGTGCTTTTTTACACGGGCTTGAGCCACAAGATCGGTGAAGTGCACGATGGCGCCGCGACAACAGACTGGATGCCGCAAGAGCAAGAGCGTGGTATCACTATTACCGCTGCTGCGATCACCACGTTCTGGTCGGGCATGCAGGCTCAATTCGACCAACACCGCGTCAACGTTATCGATACCCCCGGCCACGTCGACTTCACGATCGAGGTTGAGCGCTCGCTGCGCGTACTCGATGGCGCCGTCGTTGTGTTGTGCGGTTCATCCGGCGTGCAGCCGCAGACAGAAACCGTATGGCGTCAGGCCAACAAATATCACGTGCCGCGCGTTGTGTTCGTCAACAAAATGGACCGCGCCGGTGCGAATTTCTCGCGCGTTGTTTCTCAATTGAAAGACCGCTTGAATGTCAATGCCGTCCCAATGCAGGTGATGATCGGTGCCGAAGATGACTTCAAAGGCGTTGTCGATCTGATCAAGATGAAAGCGATTTTCTGGAACGAAGCCGATCAGGGCATGACGTTCGAATATCGCGATATTCCTGCGGACTTGCAGGATGAGTGTGAAGAACTGCGCGCGAACATGATCGAAGCTGCGGCGGAAGCCAGCGAAGAATTTATGAACAAATACCTCGAAGGCGAAGAGCTGACCGAGGAAGAAATCAAGGTCGGGATTCGTAAGCGCACGCTCGCTAACGAAATCGTGCCGATTTTCGGCGGCTCTGCGTTCAAGAACAAAGGTGTTCAAGCCGTACTCGATGCGGTAATCGAATATCTGCCGTCTCCGCCGGAAGTTAAAGCGATTCAGGGTACGCTCGAAGATGGTGAGACCGTCGAAAGCCGCGCGGCTGACGACAGCGCTCCTTTCGCGGCGCTCGCGTTCAAAATTGCGACCGATCCATTTGTGGGTACGCTGACTTTCGTTCGTGTTTATTCGGGCGTATTGAGCAGCGGCGACGCAGTGTACAACTCGGTCAAGCAGAAGAAAGAGCGGGTCGGCCGTATTGTGCAAATGCACGCGAACCAGCGCACCGAGCTCAAAGAAATTCTTGCCGGCGATATTGCAGCTTGCGTGGGTTTGAAAGACGTCACCACCGGCGACACATTGTGCGATTTGGATAAGGTCATCGTTCTCGAACGTATGGATTTCCCGGATCCTGTTATTTCGGTTGCGGTTGAGCCGAAGACAAAGGCCGACCAAGAGAAAATGGGTATCGCGCTCTCGAAATTGGCTCAGGAAGATCCTTCATTCCGCGTTCATACCGACGAAGAAACCGGTCAGACCATCATTTCCGGTATGGGCGAGCTGCACCTGGACATCATCGTCGACCGTATGCGTCGCGAGTTTAAAGTCGAGGCGAATATCGGCAAGCCGCAGGTGGCGTATCGCGAGCGCATTCGCAACACCTGCGAAATCGAAGGCAAGTTCGTGCGTCAATCCGGCGGTCGTGGTCAGTACGGCCATTGCTGGATTCGTTTCTCGCCTGCGGAAGATGTGGATGCTGAGAAGCTTGAGTTTGCAAATGAAGTTGTCGGTGGTGTGATTCCGAAGGAATACATCCCGGCGATTCAGAAGGGTATCGAAGAGCAGATGAAGAACGGTGTGCTCGCCGGTTATCCGCTGCTCGGCCTGAAAGCCGCTGTGTTCGATGGTTCGTATCACGATGTCGACTCGAACGAAATGGCGTTCAAGATCGCTGCATCGATGGCGACCAAAGACTTGGCCAAAAAAGGCGGCGCGGTATTGCTCGAGCCGATCATGAAGGTCGAAGTGGTAACGCCGGAAGATTACATGGGTGATATCGTCGGCGACTTGAACCGTCGTCGTGGCTTGATCCTGGGTATGGACGATAGCCCGTCCGGCAAGGTGATCAATGCCGAGGTGCCGCTCGCTGAGATGTTCGGTTATGCAACCGATATGCGTTCGGCAACGCAGGGTCGTGCGACCTACACCATGGAATTCTTGAAGTATGGTGAAGCGCCGAACAATATCGCCGAAGAAATCATCGCGAAAAGCAAAGTTAAATAATCCTTCAATCAATCATTTTGTTAACGAGGAATCATCGCCGTGGCAAAAGAAAAATTTGAGCGCAGCAAGCCCCACGTGAATGTGGGCACGATTGGTCACGTAG